>CALGIR010000153.1 GCA_937915475.1 uncultured Bacteroidales bacterium | reverse complement strand
TATTGAACCACTAAAAATTAATAACGCTTTGTTGCGTTAGAACCTTGAATCCACCAAGTTTGATGCTTCTTCTTTAGAAAGTGGTATTTACATTTATTCATTAAAAGTAGGAGAATTAAGTTTTTCTAAAACGATGATGATTGTAAAATAAACAATAGTAATTAGATTTTTAAAAAACCAAGTCTTGAACTTTCAAGATTTGGTTTTTTAATATATGACAAAAACACAATTTATCAAAAATCAAGGAATCATCATTTAAAAACCTTGATAATATCTTGGTATTAAATATAAATGTATCCGACCAAACTTTTAGCCTCCAAAAAAAGCGGGAAAGTTTCCTTCCCCGCCTCATTAAATGTTGAGACACTCAACTATTCTTTCACAACTCTAATTGTTGTTTCCGAATCTTGAGATTTAACCCGAATTAAATACATCCCTTTACTTAGGCCACTCAAATCAATAAAGCCGTTTACCTGCTGAATTTGAAGTAATAGCTTACCGGTTATTGAGTAGACTTTTGCTGCATCTATTTTAGCACCCTCAAGAATAAGACGGTCAACCACGGGATTGGGGTAAACCCTAAGGGTGGAGGTCAGTGGATTGTGAAAGCCTGATGGTGGGACATGGATACCCACAGTAACATCCTCTCCATTTACGAGAACTGTACCTGTAAACGTAGGGTTTCCAGGAGCGGTGACAGAATATGGATATTCTCCGTTGGGAAGTTCAATGGTAGCGATGCCATCCTCGTTGGGGACAAGGGTTTCTTGGTTTATTTGGATTTCTAAACCGGTTATCACGCTCTCCCATGGTTCAATAATAAAAGTTACGGTGTATAATGTCTGGGCTTCGGGTTCAAGCACAATATTTACTGTATTGTTACCATAAGCTACTGTGAAGTTTCCGCTGTAAACACTATACCCTTCGAGTGTAGCTGTGAAATTGTATGAATTGGGAGGAAGCATGGCTGATGCTACTCCATTAGCGTTTGTGGTAAGAGATTCGTCCTGATCTTCGATCTCAATTTCAACATCAGAAAGTAAGGTTTCTGCATCGTCTTGAACGATAAATGTTGTTTGAAAAGCGCAAGAGGGCATGAAATCAACTCTTCCTAGCGTTGGATCATCCGCTATGTGAACAACCACGGTTTCAATGCTAGCAGAATCCTGTGCTTCCACGCCCCAGCAGTTATACATGGCCGTTTGGCTCACTGGGCCATTGTTGTATAAATCATAGAGCACACCTTCATTACCGTTGTCCGAAAAAACATTACCACCAGGGTTAAAGGTTGCTGTGGCAGAATCGCCCATGTTTACCTTTGGGTAGCCGATGATGGTAATACCCCAGAGGTTTCCGCTGATGATATTTCCGGTAACCACTACCTGTTGATTAGCTTCGGCACTAGAAGCTGTAAAATTGAGCCCGCTCCCGCCCAAAGCAGGATTGTCCTCAATATTGTTGTTTGTTACCGTATTGTATCTGATTGCGCCATTGATAGGGCTCCCAGTAAGTGTAATACCATAGCGGTTTAGGTCAACAATATTGGAGTCAATTACCACATTACCAGCAAGGCCAAGCAGTGAAGAATAGGCAATTCCACCAGCTCTGGTGTTTCCATCGCCGATAATGGTGTTACCCACAATGTAGGTGGTGTCGCTAACACCTGAGGGTCCCATATTAATTTGAGGGCGGTTTGAGTTTTCGGTGGTATTACCAAAAAAATAATTATTACGAATAATGGCACGGCAATCCATATTGGAGGCGGATGAAATGGCACCCCGCTGGTTATGGATGAAGTTGCAATTGGATATTTCAGCGTTTCCCGAAATATCGAGGGCAGCATTCGAGGTATAGGAGCCAGCCGAAGAACCCGATTTGTAAAAATTCTTATAGAATGTACTACCATCAATAGTAAATGTACCAGATTGAACTCGGAGACCTCCACCAAAAGCAAATTTAGCATTTTTGATATGGGTTACATGGCCAGCTAGCAGTTTAAAACCCCTCCACCTATTATTTGTAGCAGTGGTGTCAATGGAGGTAAACACGGATTGAACAGGCGCATCAATAAGCAAAGTGCCCTCAGATTCAATGCCAGCCAGTTCGTGGAAAAGCACAGTAACATCCTCAAGAATAGTTATTGAGTCAGCAGGCAATATGGTTAGCGTTGTGGTAATCTCGTAGTGATCATCATTCCAGATAACTGCACCTTCCGAATTGCTGACCAGTGAATTAAGACTCCAATTCACACCAGTTCCAGGAGTAGAAAATTGTGCCTGAGCCAAAAAGCCAGCAAGCACAAGCGTGAGAGTAAAGAGTTTTTTCATAGCATATATATTTAAGTGAAATTAAATAGTAATTGTAAGACGACTTCTTTTAAAAACAGGAAAATATTGTATGCAAGTCAATTAAAATTCCCTATTAAAAAGACTTTTGTTTTAGGTAAACAAATATAAATTATCTAATCTGAGTTTGCAACAGTTGACGAACTCACGGAAGCCAAATCCGAAACAGTTGGCTCTAATAAATTAGCCCATCTTTTTGATTAAGGACATTCGGAAGAAAATAGAAAAACAGAGAAAACAATTGTACTGTGAAAAATGTTTATTCCTTGATTTCTCTCATTTGTATTGAGAGTTTTTTATAAAAACAAAATATGAGTAAATTTAATTTTTTATCGCTAATTCTAGTCCTGTGTGCAGGATTAACGTTTAGTTATTCCGCTTTTGCCAAAGGAAGAGTTATTGTAGGGCAAACTGTTAACAACGATGAGATGAAGAAGGCTCAGCATTATGAAAATGTTGTGGATAGCTACCTACGGTGTCTTAATGAAAAATATTTAGATGGGATTCTCTCGCTTTATGCCGATAGTGCAACAGTTGAGGATCCGGTTGGCAGCAATATAATAACTGGTTTATCAGCATTGCGAAAGTTTTATGCTGGTGCTGTAACTATTGACCTAACGTTAACTCGTACCGGACCCGTAAGGGTGGCTGGGATGGAGGCTGCATTTCCCTTTCAGCTTCGAATGGATGTAAACGATACACCCATGAAGACAGATATTATTGATTTGTTTCGCTTTAACGAAGATGGTAAGATTGTTTCCATGCGTGCTTTTTGGGGGCCAACCAATCGGAAACCTGTAACAGAGTAAAGTAAGGTGCTCGAAACCTTAACTGCAGACCATTATACAGAGGTAATTATTGTTTTTTGTGCTGCTTTATAAGATGGGGGAGAATCGCCCTTTGCCAAATCTTATAACCTTTCGCATTCATATGTAACAAATCATCAAGGAAAAAGGATAGGTTGGGTAATCCCGAATCGAGGAGCATTTCATCCCAAACGCTAATATAGCTGGTGTTGGGTTTTGATTCCAGAAACTTTTGAATGCCTTTGTTGCCTATTGTGAACTTTTTTGCAAGGTGCCAACGTGATGGGCTTGGTTTCATAGAGACGTACGAAATTTTCACATCAGGAAAACTGATGGTAATTAAGTTGTAAAGTTTTACAAATCGTTGTATTACAAGATTAGCGGAAATGGTATCGTTTGATGCAAAATCATTCTCGCCACAATAAATCACTATTTGTTTAGGGTTGTGTGGGAGAACCACATCATCAAAATACCTAATCTGATCTTCAAGGGTAGATCCACCAAAAGCCCTGTTGATAATGGTGTGTTCTGGGAATTGCTCCTGAACATCATGCCACATGGTAAAGGAGGAACTGCCAATGAAGAGAATGGCGTTTTGGTGTGGAGGATTTTCCTTGTCAATCTCCTTAAAACGGTTAATATCGTTGATAAACGGTTGACCAAAACTTGTAATAGTTACAAGGAGAAGTAGGAGTATAGCGTAAAATCTTTTTATCATACTGAAATAAATTTAGGTTACAAATCAATAGATTGATTTAAGCATGCCTCACTCGTTAAATATTTATTACTATCTCATTGGTAGCCCTGCTTAACTGGCTTACAAATACATCCCTAGAGATAACTGCACCACCTTGCCTATACAGGTTATCCTCTAATTCGAACCTAATGTCCTTACCGTTAATTAATATTGAGTTTGGGCTGTGCTCATTTCTCTTTACATTGTAGGTAAGATTTAAATATTTGCCAAGAAACTTTATTTGAGCTGCGAAGCCATCAAACGATTTTGGTAAAACGGGGTCAATAATGATGTTGCCATATTCAACCCGTAACCCAATAAGCCTTGATATTATAAGCCCAATATAAATTCCTGGTCCACTGGAGTAAACCCGCCAACCACCCCTAACGGTAAGGTTTCCTTTTTTTACCTCATCGTATCGTTCATCGGCATCGTATCGGCTTTTGAAAACCACATCGGAGCTGCTGTAGTAGCAATTCGATTGCCTAGCATCGCTGCAGGGAACGATAGTGTTATAGTCAACGGGAATTGCTTGTCGCAGAGCTTTAATAAATGCTTCGCCTTTTCCCATAATGGCAAGCGATTCGGCATACCGAATGTGCTCGTGCACATACATTAATCCTATTTCGCGACCAAAGAAGGTGCTAGTCTCGGCCCTTTGAAAAATTTCTGGAACTCCACCCTTGTACTTAATTGGGCGATTCATAAGCCGAACCCCATCGGGTCCCTTCAGATGTTTTTCTACTAAATTTTGATGAGCATCTGCCTGCTCCTTGTTGAATATTCCACTAATAATGCCACGGTTCATGGGTAAAACGCTGTAGCTAATATTGGTTTTTTTATCGCTTGGATGCAGAAGCACGCTTATTTCATTATCACTTTCTACTACGCCGTATCCTGCTACCACACCATTTTTAATTAGATGCTTATTGAAATCGGATTTTATTCTGTTGCAGATATCCTTTAGTTCCTTAGCCTTTTCTGTTTTTTCGGTTAGTTCATAAACATGTTGAACCTGCATAAATGCTTGAAAGTTCATCTCCACAGTCCAACTCGAAATAAGTTTGTGCGCCAACTCCTCGTTAACGGGTTGAAGCGAATCGTTCCAATCGCCTCCACCAAATGGGACTAATGCTGTTCCGAGGATGAAAGATTCAATTATCATTTTAATCAATCTGTCAACATGCTCAGCAAGAGGAGTTTTTTTTGACGACGATTTATTCTCCTCAGAGAAGTAGGGAAGTTCCTCGTTTAGAATATCAAAATCGCCTGAAGTTTTAATATAACTACAAAGTCCTAGTAAGCACCAATAGGCAATATCGCCGTGGGCCTCATTTGCTCGAATGCTAGAGTAGCTATCGAACATCCACCACTGTGGCCAACCACCATCGGAATTTTGGTTTGAGAAGATTATGCGTAAAACCTGTTTAGCCTCTTCATACTTTTCAAGACTCAATAGTAGGTCTATTGGCCCTTGCGAAACATCGCGAGTGCCCCAGGCTGCGCCACCAAACTGCTCGAGGCCGTATGGTGTTAGGTAGTGGATAAGTGCATTTAGCCCAAACCAGGGAATAATCTCTCTAAAGGCAGCCACATCATCTTGTTTGCCTTGTAAATCGAGGCTTAAACTAAGATTCTTCCATAATAAAAGTGCCTCATTACAATCGGATTGCCACTGATTATCGGAACTGCTAATTGTGGTAAGATTAGCAGGTGTACACACCTCACCAAGGAAACTCATGCAAAATTCGGAGGTTTTCTTAATCTCGAGGGTAAAGAGTCCACTTTGCTCAATATCGTAATAGGGTTTAAAATCAGCCTTGTTACTTTGGATAGCAATTTTGAATTGGGCATTGGGGAATTTACCCGCAATCATACTATCAACCTTTGGCTTAGCAATGAATTCGCTATATGAAGAACCAGGTTTAATCCTCCAACCGTTTAGCTCATCGAGATGATGGGTAATTAGTATGTCCGTATTATCCCCGTTAAGTACCTTAAAGTCGATATTAACCTGTGGTGATGTTGGGGATGTCCATGTACGAACCTGAAAAATATGGTCGCCAGACTTATATATCCAACGGCAAAGGTTAAATCCCATCTCAAATGCCGAGGGCACTCCAAGCAGATAGTATTGTCCTTTTATATTAACAAAAATGCGTTGGCCCGTTTCTGTTGCTGTGTTAAACTGGCTGGAGCACACCGATAGAAAGATGTTGAAATTGGTATTGCCCTGAGTTAAGTGCGAGTTGAAAACACCGTATGCAAAGGTATTGGTTGACATTGTATTTTCGCTGGGCGTAAGCTTTAGGTTTGCCTGCATAATGTGGCCGTGCGGGCGATCAACCAAGACTTCCTTTCTGCGCAACACGATATGATTATTGTTGCTGAAGAAGGAGAGTAGGTCGGTACCGGACTTCTCTGCGTGTCGTCGCTCTGAACCAAAGAATTGTGTTAACTCCTTATCGTTTAAATTATCAACGGGTAAAAACTTGGATGCATTGAAAAGGTTTTTTACAGGACTTAGCCAGTTTTGGTCTGGATTACTTTCGGGCTGATTTCCTTCAAATTCGGAAAATATTTTGGGAAGAGTTTTTAAATCGTCGGTTGAGGTTGCCTTGCCATGATTTGGTGTGTAACTGGCAACAAAACTACTTCGATGTTCGCAACCCGAGCCCAATTTGAAGGGTTTTTCTTGAATGGCAACCACCGATGATTCTCCTGCATACTCTCCGCCTAGTTCATTGGCCAGCAATCCTTCGGGAATACCAGTTTCGCGGAATGTTTTTCCGTATAGTTGCATTCCATCGGTGCTGGCAGTTTGTGCCCCGTTGGGGCAAGCAATAATAAGCCATGGATGCGCATTGGATTCTTTCAAGTTCTGGCGGCAAACAACAACCGGGCCGTAGCTATTATGATTAAGAATAAGCCTTTCAATGTACTGGCTAATGTAGTATTCGTTTACCAAATCGTTACTCAGGGTTTTTAGCCCAACATCCTGAACATAAATTAGGTCGAGTTCGACCTCCTCATCGGATTTATTGGTTATCTCAATGCTCCATTGCCAGCTAAAACTTGTTGGTGAAAGATTTAATGAACAGGTGTACTGAAGTCCGGACCATTCTCCCTTTGCAACATATTTATCACCTTTAAGGGTAAACTTACTATTGCTTTGAGGACCCGTAAGCGCTGTAAAATCGATTGTAGAAGATTTTTTCCTTAGGTAGATATTTGCACCAAATTTTGAGAATACCGAAGCAACTTTGGCGCTAATCCTAATGGGGTCAACCTCAATGCTTCTAATCAATCCACTGTTTAAAAAATTAATGGATAAGCCTATGGAATTTTGAATTTGCATTTACCCAATTTTTAGCGTTAGCGTTAATTCTTGATTGTGCTTATGGTTGTAATTTACAATAAGTCGGTTAGAAATACGGTTAAGCGAAACGCTGTTACCATCTATTAATGCAGATTTTATTTGGGAAACGTTGGCTCCCTCAAACACCATTTCCCCTTTAAGGTCGCGATCACCTTGTATGGTTAATTTCATCTGGTCATTGACTACATCAACTCCAAGGATATCGGAAGTGGAGTGAAGAATGTTGATTCCCTTTGCAAGTTCCATACAAATTGGACTTAAAATTGCATAAAGTGCTGGCCATAGCATTTCATTACCACTGTACGGAATAGAGATTAAATCACCCGTTGCAGGATGCGTATAGCTAATCTTACCAAGCTGATCTTCATTGAAGTAGTTGCCAATAAAAAGGATGCCCTTCTTGTCGTCGGTAAATCTTTGCCTTACGGCAATGTTGTTGTTACTGGTTGTTGTTTGCCTCAGCTTACCGCCAAGCCTGTTCAGTATTGCTTCGTAAACCGGTTTATGCCCTTCGGTGTCGAAACCCAGCCAAGTCCCGATGTGTAAAACAGCACCTTTGCCCAATTTTTTCTCGAAGCCACAGGCTGTACCCTTTAGGGTTCGGGCAATTATCTCTGCATCGGCAAGCGACTCGTCGGAATAAACCATCTGCGGATTTGCACATTTAACATCCTTAAAATCAAGAATATCTATTAGCGGAGAGTCAATTATCTCATGACCTGTGGGAGTAGCCTGTAGGGCGTTTCTAATGATATTGCAGGGACTCTGATTCATTTCCCTATACGGAAGGTTTGGAAACAGAACAGCATTTCCGCCTAACTTTACATAATCAACAACCGTTTGTTGGTCGTTCGCATTCATCTCATCTGTGCTAAAAACCCAAACTTGCTCGTATTTATTAAGTTTATCTCCGTTGGTTCGGGTTAAATCGGCCATATCGTAATCGATATTTAACAGCTGAAGCACTTTAATCAGCCCGTCGAAATATGCAGGTCGGCGAATGGCTGCTGGCACAAATTGCAGATTGCTAGCTCCCACCTCGGGTCTTTCCAGCTCGGTAGCGTAGTAGGGGGGATAGAAAAGAACGCAAACCTCGGCTTTTCGCTGGGCGTTGAGGATAAGACTCTCGGTTGTGTTTAGGATTTTACTCATCTTTTTAACCAAAGGGAAGGCACTTGTACGCTCACCATCGGCTGTTAGGGGGGTAAACCAGTAGAATGTATCGCCAGAGTAGCCCTTGCGAAGAGGGTTTTTACCCTGCGAAAACATGTAGTAGTTCCAGCCCGTTAGCCCGTTTGCAATGCTGGCCTTGTAGAATAGCTCCATCTCCCGGGGGTTTGGGACTACGTGATACTCGCGGGAACCACTTTGAAATTCGGCGGCAAAAAGAGGTTTTTTACCCTGCATTGCACGGGTAATATCGTTGATTGCCCTATCGTCGTGCATGTTTCGGTACGAAACAAACTCAGGAATATGGTCAATCCCAAAAATTATCTCGCTTTTTTCACCGTAAAGATCTTCGTACATTGTGATGTTAAGGGGGAAATCGTAACCGTGGCCATAAATCCATCCCGGGAGATTGTGGAACAACGGAACGGTAACGCCCCTTTCCCTCACCATTTCAAAAAGCATGCGCAGGTAGTCGCCATAATAAGTGCGCCAGAAACAGTGCCATTCGTAGTCGCTACTCCTGTCGCCACTCGATTGGTAGAGATCGGAAGAGCACACGTCTGAACTCCA
>CALGIR010000152.1 GCA_937915475.1 uncultured Bacteroidales bacterium | reverse complement strand
GTTCCTCAATAGTCATCTCAAATTCAAACGAATCGTTTACTTTATAATATTTTGAAGCGTCAAAAACAAACTCATAAGCAAATTTCGCAAAATCAAGTTTAGTATCTTCAAAATCGAAAACTTTATTCATATCTCTCACCTGTTCGGCAGTCATGCAGTTAGCCTTACAGATTTGCTTTGCAGTGGTAAGCTGGCTATCCTTAAAAGTTTTTGATTTAACACTTTTAATTGCATCATTAAATTCGCTTGATGACATAGGATAAGGACATCTTGAATTAACAGGAGTATAGTTGCTTTCGACATTTTCAACAACAACATTGTCGTTTGTAGCAGGATTTGAATTACTTGTTACCGTTGTAGTTGTGGTTGTAGTACTTACATTTTCGCTCGTTTGTATGTTTGTATCAATGCCAGTTGCTGAATTAATATTAAAGTTAATATTAACATTCTCCCTTCCTACACTAGAGGATACCGCCACTCCAGTTTCGTTTACAGTCAGAGAAATACCTTTATCCGTATTTCGTTTACCTCCAGCCACTTGCTCTTCAGTAACAATAGTTGTTGTAGTTACAGTTTCTGCATTTGTATTTACTTGTGTTACATCGGGTTTATAGGTATCTACATTAGAATCTGCGTAAACAACATATTCTGCTTCTGAATATTGGTCTGTATCAGAATTTTTTGGTGCCTCTCCCATATACCTAAGAACATATTTCCCTTTTTTATTTTGTCTAATAACCGAGGTTAATTCAATATCATTGTTTTCATTCCAAACTTTACTAGTTATAACTGGAATTGATGGGTTCTTAAATTCAACTCGTAAAACAAAACTTTCTCCTCTTAAATCTTTTGCCTTAACATTCGCTCTCGGCTCTTGATTCTGTTTAACGCTATTTACAAAAAGGGTAAAATCTTCTCCGCTTTCAGAGAAAACAACAATATCTTTTGTTTGACCAAAAGAATAAAACCCAAGAAACAAAAACAAAAAAGTCATTAAACTTTTCATAGTAAACACTTTAAATTCAGGTTAATAATTGAAGAACAAACTTATTTTAATACGACCGAAAAATGTAATATCTTTAAATTAACATGAGTGAAAACTTGCTGATTTTATTTTATCGGTTCATATTAAAACCATTGCAAACAAGTTGTATGCCAATTTATTTTTTTATTGTGAATCTTATTAAAAAGAAAAAATATCAATGAAAACTAATTGAATAAGAAATAAAAACACCAAGAAAATACAATCGTTCTTGAAGTGTAACACCAAACCCGTCCTCAAATAACTTTTGTAGCGTTTTCAGAAAACCGTGAGTATCGACAATAATATTAGGTAGACAAAGCACTATACCTTTGTTATTCTTATTCGTATCTAAGTGCCTCTATAGGATCGAGTTTGGAGGCTTGTACCGCAGGAATATATCCTGAAAGCAAACCCACTATAAGGCAAAGCACTACGCCCATGAGTATCCATAGCCATGGAATAACAAACGCGCTCTTTGTCATCAACGAAATCAGATTGCCTGCGCCAATTCCCAAAACTATTCCCAGAATACCACCAAGTTGGCAAATTACAATGGCCTCAAACAGAAACTGCTGCTTTATGGTTGAAGCTTTTGCGCCAATGGCTTTACGCGTTCCTATCTCGCGGGTGCGCTCAGCAACAGCAACCAGCATAATATTCATTAACCCAACCGCTGCGCCAATTAGGGTAATAATACCAATTAGCGTTGCTGCAAAGGTTACGTACTTCAAATTTTCGAGCAATATCTTGGCAAGCGAATCACTTTTCTCTATATTGAAATCAGACTGGTCAATGGCTGTTAGGTTACGCACAATTCGGAATACGCCTTCTGCCTCATGCACTGCAAAATCTAAATGCCTAGGGTCGTGCGGTTTTATGTTTATAGTGTAATTCATATTTGGCCTTGAGAAATATGTTGCCACATTTTGGACGGGCAATAGCACCGATAGATCTGTTCCTCCACCAAAGGCATCACCTTTCGATTTCATCACACCAATCACTCTATACTTACCGCTACCAACGCTAATTATTTTGTCTAGTGGATCCTCATTTTTATCGAATAGTTCTGAAACAATAGACTTCCCAACAACAGCAACAGCCCAACCGTTATCCTCTTCATGTGCAGAAAAAATTCTTCCACGCTCAATATCAAGACCTGAAGTTTCAAAGTACTCAGAGCTAATGCCTCTTACTGAGACATTAGGATTAGTTTTTTTTGAAAGATGCTTTATGGTTGCGCCCCCTGTTGCATATACCGAAAGAGATACAGAAGCTGGAAAGTTAAAATCCTCTTTAAATTTCTGCGCCTGCTGATAATTAATGTGCGAATGGTTTACCGAACGGTATCGTTTGCCTCCTACCTGAACGTGCATACCCCTACTCTGAATACTAAAGGTGTTTGCGCCCATCATGGTAAACTCATCGTTTATGCTTCTTTTTATGGAATCTATGGCTGTTAAAATACCAACCAAAGCCATAATCCCAATGGCAATAATAAGAATGGTTAAAGTGGTTCTCAGGGTATTCGATCGGATGGCACCAAACGAAACTTTAAGATTTTCTCCAAGTTGTGTAAGTCTTCTCATTCATTACTATATTAAAAAATCTATACCAAAGATAATATTTTTCATAATTATAATATTATCAAGGAATAATTTAGTGTTCAAATCTACTCGTTTTATCACAAAAACACAGCAATCGAACTATTAATTATCAGCTAACCCAAAACTTATTAACTTTGTAAAAAAACAATGAACCTTTCAAAAAGAGTAGATGCTTTTGTTCAATTGGGTAAAAGAATCCTTAAGGATGTTACCGAAGACACCCTATTCAACAGAACGCTTAATAATGCCTTTACTCACAACCAATGGTTTACACCAGAGTATTGCCATTTTGCCATAGTTTCCATTGCAGAGAAATGGCTTACGGCCACAGCACTAAACAAGTGGATTGAGAATTACCCTGAGGATAAATTCAGCACTAAAAACCCTAAAGGCGTTGCCGTAATTATGGCAGGAAATGTTCCCTTTGTGGGCTTTCACGATTTGCTTTGCACCCTGATAACCGGTCATCGTTTCGTAGGTAAAATATCCTCAAAAGATGGCGGCTTAATGCAGGGTATAGTAGATTTACTACTTGAGATAGAACCTCAATTCGATAATTTCATCAGCCTAACCGATGGCAAAATCAGTAATTTTGATGCTGTAATCGCCACAGGAAGCGATAACTCGGCCCGTTACTTTGAGTACTACTTTGGCAAATATCCAAGTATTATCCGAAAAAACAGGCACAGCCTTGCCGTTCTATCTAATAAAGAGAGCGATGATGAATTGGAAGCCTTAGCCAACGATATCTTCTTATATTTTGGTATGGGTTGCCGTAATGTTTCAAAATTACTCGTCCCAATTAATTTCAAGTTCGACAGGCTGATTGAATCATTTGAGAAGCATAATCAAATTATAAATCACAATAAATACGCAAATAATTTCGAGTACCATAGGGCTATTTACCTAATGAATAACATTGAGCACTTAGATTCAGGATTTGTACTAATAAAACCCGATGAGAGCATTGGGAGTCCTGTTGGTGTAGTGTACTACCAGAATTACAGTAGCATTGAGTCGGCTAATGAATATATTACCGTGCACTCCGATAAATTACAATGCATTGTATCATCAATTCCTGATATTAACAACAGCATTGCTTTTGGCAAATCGCAAAACCCAGGACTAAGCGATTATGCCGATGGGATTGATACCATTGAATTCCTATCGTCGCTTTAATAAATTATTTTTTGAACTAACATTTTTTTATCAACTTCAACTAGCTTAATTTGTAAAAAAACCAATAGCCATGATTTATAAGTTCAGAATAATCTCGGGCGATGAAAAAGCCTTTTTAAGGGAATATGAGATTTCTGGCGATAAAACTTTCCTTGATTTTCACAACTTTATTCAAGAGGACCTTGGTTACGATACAAATCAGCTTACCTCTTTTTTTATTACCGATGAGCAGTGGAATAAGGGGTTAGAGCTAACCCTAATCGATATGGAGAATGATGCAGGTCCCGCTGCCGTACCAATGGAGTCGGTTAAACTATCCGATTTACTTAAGCATAAGAAAGAACGCCTGCTTTATGTTTTTGATATATTCTCGGACCGCTGCTTCTTTATGGAATTATCGGACATATTCGAGCCAATACCCAATGTGAGCTACCCAATATGCAAAGTATCGGTAGGCACCCCACCACAGCAAATAATTATTGAGGATATCTCGGTGGATGACATTCTGGAAGATGATGATTGGGATGAGATAACCAATGATATTGGCTCAATAGATGAGATTGACTTTGACATTGAAGACTTTGCCGATACCGATTACTAATTCGTTTTTTAAAGATGTAAAGCCTTGTCCAAAAAGCACCTAATTGTACTACTTGGCCCCACAGGAGTTGGTAAGACTGCTGTAAGCATTTCCATTTCCAATCGCTTTGATGCGCCAATAGTCTCTGCCGATTCGAGGCAATTCTTTAAAGAGATGTACATTGGTACGGCAGCCCCAACACCCGAGCAGCTTAGCTTGGCTCCACATTATCTTGTTGCTCATAAGTCGATAACCGAAAGGTACAGCTGTGGCATGTTTGAACTTGAAGCATTAGAGTTACTCAATAAAATCTACATAAAGCAGGATGTTGCAATGCTTGTGGGTGGGTCGATGCTCTACATTGATGCTGTTTGCCATGGGATTGATAATTTCCCAACGCCCGATTCAGAACTACGCCAATCGCTGGAAAATCAGCTAAGCACAGAGGGTATTGAAAGCCTAAGAGCACAGCTGAAACTACTTGACCCTGAGTTTTACAATCAGGTTGACCTAAAAAACCCTAAGCGCATTTTAAAAGCCGTTGAAATATGCCTGCAAACGGGCAAGACCTATAGCAGTTTTCTCTCCAATCCACAAAAGGAACGCCCATTTAAAGCTATCAAGATTGGCTTAAACTTAACCCGAGAGGAACTTTACGAACGGATAAACGCTCGGGTTGACCAAATGATAAATGAGGGTTTGGTTGAAGAAGCAAAAAGCCTTTACCCCCACCGTCACCACAACGCCCTTAAAACGGTTGGTTACCGCGAGATATTCGATTACATCGAAGGGAATATCTCGCTCGAAAAGGCCATTGAGCTAATCAAACGGAACTCACGGCGTTATGCTAAGCGGCAGCTAACCTGGTGGGGCAGGGATAAGGAAATTGAGTGGTTTAGTCCAGGAGAAATAGTTAACATCATTAATTATATTAGCACCTCTACCAAAAAGCAGTAAACCAAAATATTTTCTCTTATGATCAAAAGATATAAAGAGTTTAGCTATGAGATAACTGACGATCCTGACTTTCTGGACAAAGAGAATTCAGTTACACCCGAGCTGAAAAAAGAGCTCAACATCCTGTATTTTGACATTCAGAATGGTAAGAAAAATGTCATTGACAAGCTACTTAAGCTTATCGAAAAGTATCCCAATAATCCATAGCTAAAAAACTACCTTGGGACAGCATATAAGATTCGGGGGGAATGTAAAAAAAAGCTACGAGGTAAATCGCTGGTTAGTAAAAGAGCACCCCAATTACCTATATGGTAAGCTAAATATTGCT
>CALGIR010000151.1 GCA_937915475.1 uncultured Bacteroidales bacterium | reverse complement strand
AAAACAAGAATTCTTGTTTTACTCACTTTAGGTTTATCTATTTATTTGCGTAAAGAACTGGGTTTAGCGATGGATCGTTATACATTTTCATTTGCTTGTAAACCTTCATGCGAACATCACCAGATTCTATGTTCTTGATTAACTGGTCAATTGCTGTCGATAAGTCAATTCTTTGCTCAAGTAAAACGTCTAGCTTTTGTTGACATTTATCTATATGATCCTTTGAAACATCTTTTCTCATAACCTCCTGTTCCATGTGGTAAATCTTTAAGGCTAAAATTGAAAGCCTATCAATTGCCCAAGCAGGACTTTCGGTGTTTATTGTAGCGTCTGGTTTAATGGCTACATCTTTATACTGATCGAAAAAATAGCTATCTATCATCTCTACCAGATCAGTTCTATCCTGATTTGACAAATCTATTCGACGTTTCAATGCAAGTGCATCAACTGGGTTGATATTTGGATCGCGGATGATATCCTCTAAATGCCATTGAACGGCATCAATCCAGTTTTTTTGAAACAATCTAAATTCGATTGTTCCTGTTTTGAAAGGGTTCTGAGGATCTGCATCTACATTATCCATTGTATGGTAATAATTCGTGCAGTCGATAAAAATTTTGTTACACAGCTGGCTAAACTCCATGATCAAAAAATTTTACTGATTATTTAAAATAAAATTAATATTTGTAAAGATACTGTTTTATTCGCTAAGAATCGTTTGTGCTTGTCATTACAATTCATATTTGCTAACTCTTAAAAAGGCAAAAACAAGCTGTTTCTCCGAGATTTTTCCTAGCCGTTTATTGATTCCGAATTCTTTATTATCCTGTATAGTCTATCGTTACGCCTAACCAATTCAGGGGTAGCTAATGAACATAATTTGCCTTTAATACATTTTTCTGCTGACTTATTGTCAACCCTAACCTCATGAGCTGTTAGTTCAACTACACCTGTTGTTGGACCAATAATCAGCAATTTATCGCCCTTAAATAGTTCACTAGCCTCAACTTTGATCTCCGCAACACCCACATTCGAGAAGTAGTTTGAAACTTTGCCCACATAAACCTTTCTCTCCGTTGCAACGCTTCCGTATTGATGGCTCCACTCACCCAACTTCTGCCCTAAATAGTATCCATTCCAAAATCCCCGATTGAAAACTTTAGACAAACGATCAAGCCAGCCATCAATTTTTTCTTGGACATATGTCCCATCTGCTATTGAGGCCACTGCCTCACGATAGCATTGAGTAACCGTTTTAACATACTCAGGGCTCCGTGCTCTACCCTCTAGCTTAAGTACGGTAACACCAGCGCCAATAATTTTATTTAAAAACCCTATTGTACAAAGATCCTTGGGCGACATGATGTACTCATTCTCTACCACAAGTTGCTCGTCGGTCTCGTTATCGGTTACCTTGTATGACCTTCGGCAAATTTGCAAACATGCTCCACGATTTGCTGATGAATTTGCCTGATGAAGACTCATGTAGCATTTACCGGAAATTGCCATGCAAAGGGCACCATGTGCGAAGAGTTCGATCTTAATCAGTTTGCCAGATGGACCCACAATATTCTGCTCGTAAATATTCCTCGAAATCTCAGCAACTTGAGTCAGTGAAAGTTCTCTTGCTAAAACAACTACATCAGCCCATTGAGAATAAAACTTTAATGATTGAGTATTGCTAATATTTAGTTGGGTCGAGAGGTGTACTTCTAGTCCCTTTTCACGAGCATAAAAAATTGCGGCTTGATCGCTTGCTATAATTGCAGATATTCCAGCTTTAGCAGCAGCGTCTATGGTAAGCTGCATGGGTTTAATATCTTGGTCGTATAATACTGTATTAACAGTAAGGTAGGTTCTAATATTATGCTGATTACAAAGGTCTATAATCTTAGGTAAATCTTCTGTTGTGAAATTGACGGTTGATCTTGCCCGCATATTTAGATGCCCAACTCCAAAATAAACTGAATTTGCACCTCCCTGTATGGCAGCGCTAAGGGACTCGAAACTGCCTGCTGGTGCCATAATCTCTATATCATTTGCTATCATTACTCTCTTTTTTTTATCAAAAACAATTCTTTGCACATCCATTGGCAATATGCTTATGCTGTATCATTTTCCTGCATTGAGTAAAAATAACTCTAGCAAAGGAATGTTTACTTTTTTAGATTGAGTTGGCTAAAAAACTGGGTAAGCACCATCCAGTACTCTTTGTGATTTGGATTGCTTGCCCAAAGGGTCTGTGCCCCATGTGCTCCTTCTCCGAGTGAGGGTTTAAAAAGTATTAAATGGTTCTTTCTAACATCCCGTAAAAGGTTGCTCATCTCACGATATTCGAGTTTAGTACTTAGAGCCAAAATCGGAACATAGATGTTGTGAATAGAATCCTTAACGCTCAACTCATTTGAGAACTCCACAGGAGAAAAGGCCACAACCGCTTTCACCTTAAAATTATGGGTTGCCTCCATAAGTCCCAATGAAGCTGAATACGAACTTCCCAGTAAAATTATTGGTTGTTGTGAGCGAGCAGCTACAAATTCAATGGCAGCCTTGATATCTTTTTGAGCGTCAACCATCGATAATGGCTTTCCCTTAGCTACAGCATCAATAGCGGTTTGGTTTTTAATAAAGTTAATCTCATCACCAAAGCGTAAATCAATGCTCAAGCAATTGAAACCTAAGTTTGCCAACTTTGGGGCAATTTCGCGGTACTCACCCCGGCTGGAACCAGCCTGATGTAGAAGGATGAGATAGGGCTTTTGGGTTGATATAACATAATGATCAGCAGTAACCTCAACCCCATCTTCGGCAGCAAACCTAATGGTTTGTTGTGCTTGTGAGCCAAGGCTTAACAACAGTAAAGTTAAACCTAATGTTAATTGTTTAATCATTGCTCTAGAACTTTACCTTTTGCCTACTTATCTTACAAATATTGGGTGTACCTCTTCAATTGCAGTAGCAATAATTGTTACATGATTATCGTGATGCTCAACAATAGCTTTTTCAGTAATTTCGAAGTAACGCTCATTTGATTGCTGTACAATTTTAATTAGTCCAGGTTCAAGTGTTGATATTATGGGTAAATGCCTATTGAGCATGGCAAAAGAGCCATTGGATCCCGGCACTCTTACCCAATCAACCTTATCGCTAAAAAACACTTTACTTGGGGTTACTATCTCTAGTTTCAAACTCATAATCCTTTAGCTTTTGGCGTCCTGTAGCATTTTTTCGCCTTTCTCAATTGCCTGTTCTATGGTACCAACTAGGTTAAATGCCGACTCTGGATACTTGTCAACCTCTCCGTTCATAATCATATTAAACCCTTTTATTGTGTCGGCAATATCTACAATTGCACCTGGTATACCAGTAAACGCTTCGGCAACGTGGAAAGGTTGCGATAGAAAACGCTGAACACGTCGTGCCCTATGAACAACTAACTTGTCTTCATCACTTAGCTCATCCATACCCAAAATGGCTATAATATCCTGTAACTCCTTATAACGTTGTAATAACTGCTTAACATTTTGCACCTATCCTGGAAGCATAATAGTTAA
>CALGIR010000150.1 GCA_937915475.1 uncultured Bacteroidales bacterium | reverse complement strand
ATGACTATTGAGGAACTTAATGAGTTTCTAGAAGACAAATAGCTTCTCTTATCAAAAGCAAAAAGGGGTTGTCTAAAATGACAGCCCCTTTTACTTTATTGCATTATTTGTAAATATCTTGTGTTAGCCTTTACAAATCTTTTACTCCTCAATAACTTCCATTACCAGCCTAAATCCAACTCTGGGGTCAGGTATCTGAAAATCCTGAACTTTATCAACAAAACATTCTTCTATAGCGTTTCCCCAACTACCTCCTTTAACCTTATCATCGCTTGTGTATTCAGCAACGTTTCCAATTATATCAAATAAACCTAGCTTATTTGCTTTGTAACTTCCTACTGCGGAGGTAATAAATGCATTATCCCAAATGTAGTTATCAGAATTTGTTGAGTAATCGTGCACCTTTACATTTGCAAAGGGTACTTTTTTCCCTTTCCTGTTTATTTTATAAGGATGCTCGCCTTGCCAGGGTAATTTTTGACCAAGAATAGGAGCAGCAAATAAATTTCATTCTTTTTCGGTAGGTAAACGGAACTTTACTTTCTTAAATCCTTTTTTGCTATCATTATTGTATTTGTCTGAAAGCCAATTACAAAAATGTTCAATCCCTTGTTTGCTGATATTTACAACAGGATAGTTATTGTAAGCAGGATGTTTATGGTAGTGACTCACATAGGGTTCATTGTAACTGTATTCGAACATTTTTGTCCACAACGCAGAATCGGGTAAGCAAACATATAATTCTGTTAGTTCATTGTTGCTTTGTAGTTCTGCAAGAAACTCTCTGTACTCTATGTTTGTAAGTTCATATCTTGATACATAAAGTTTATCGGAGAACTTTACATATTTCTTACTATCAGTGGGTTTCATTCCCGTTAGTGCGATAAACAGAAATCCGATTAGGAAAAGTTTTGTTAGTGTTGGTTTCATAGGAATTTGTTTAGGGTATTAATTTAAATTGATAATTAAATGTAAACAAAATTATTAAGAAGTTTTTTGCTCTCTCAGAACTACTTTAAACCATTAACTCTAAACAGCATATCCGCAGATTGTAACAACTTTTGCCTTAGATTAGGTGATAGGTTATTCAATTCAATCCATTGCGTAACAATCGAGTAGGCATCCTCAGATGAGTGTCCCCAAAGCGTAGCATCTAACCACGATTTTGGAAAGAAAATATCGCCTGTACTCTGTATCTCGGGTAATAGGTCTAAAGATGGCTCAATAAATCGTACGCTAAAATCGGAACGTAGAGGATGGTGAAGCCAGTATAGCGCTTCGGTAACCCAAGGTTCTGGTTTACGGTTGGAGACAGACTTTAAACTCTCAAAGAATGCAATGCGCTCGCTCAAATTTGGCGAAATAGCCCTTAGCGTAAATTCAAATTGTGCCACTCTATCCGGATTATTTATCCGTTCAATCTCACCAAGTGCAATGGTGTGGTATAATTCTGGTTTACGTATCATTAGTTGGTATGCCAAATTTGTTCTCTCCTTTTCCGATAGGCTTACTCCTTGAACGCTTTGACTTATCCATGCAGAATATAAACGTGTAAACGTTTCGTTGGTAATAAAAACAGAGGTTAAACAGGTCAGTATAGGTTTTTTTTGCTCTAATGTTTTTGCATTTTGAAGCATTTTCCAAAGCATTTTTTCAATATCTTCAGAGAGTTCTTCGCGGATTTGGTCATCGGTAAATCTCCAAAAAACTGTATTTATCTGCCCAAGTAAATAGGTAACAATTTGGGACTCTTCCTCCTTGGCAACCTGTTGAACAATCAACTTTATATAATCATTGACAGCAATTTTTCCGTCGAGTAATAGTTCGTAAAGGGCAATATGAAACGATGCTCTTGCAGTAGGACTTCTAATTCCGTCAACTTGTTTTCTGATGCTTTCTGCTGTTAAATTGTTGGGAACAAAACAACCGTAGGCCATTCCGCTTGAGTTTACCAGCAATTCTTCTTCATTATTAAGATTCTCTACAGCAAATGAAAGGGGAATTTTATCAACCCAAATTGATTTAGTGCCCATTTTTGCACTTGATACCTCTAACCACATAGGTGGAGTGGGAGTGGAATCGAGGGGATTAAGGTTTACTTGGCTCTCGCTTACACTATAGCTGTACCCAACCATGGGGCGGCCAGTTTCCTTTGTCCATATATGCGCCCATTCTACTAGCTCATTATCAGTATGTTTATTTAGTACTGATACTAAATCGTCCCATGCTGCATTGCCCATTGAGTAAACGTTCAGGTATTCTCTAACTCCCTCTCTAAATGCATTCTTCCCCATTATCTGTTCTAACTGTCGCATCATAATGGGCGACTTATGATAAATAATATCACCATAAAGGGTACCTGCATTCAGCATATTATCGAGCGATTGCACAATGGGGTTTGCACCCTTTGTCCTATCAACAGAATAGGAACGGGGAAAATGCGAGAGTAAAAAGCTCAAATCATGGTCTATATCGGGGTACTGTGGGTTCACAATTAAATCGGCCATAAAGCCAGCAAAAACCTCTTTAAGCCACACATCGTTAAACCATTTCATGGTAACCAAATTGCCAAACCACTGATGGGCTAATTCGTGTGCAATAAGATTGGCCTGCTGTAATTTTTGGGTAGGCGAGGGGTTACTGTCGAGTAGCAATCTGCTATCGCGATAGTAAATTGCACCTGGATGCTCCATTCCGCTATACTGAAAACCAGGAATAAGGATAAAATCGAGCTTGTTGAACGGGTATTCAATTCCCGTGTACTCTTCGAGCCATGTAAGCGATTGAGCATGTAGATTGAAGAGTGTGGGTAGGTTTCTGTTTAACTTTTCAGTATCGGTTTCACGGTGGTAAAGCGAGAAGGTTTTACCCAGTACAGTTTTGGTCTCTACCCTAAAATTGCCAGCTGCAAAGGCAAATAGATAGGTGCTTATGGGCTTCGTTTTTGCAAAAAACACACTTTTTATATCATTGTTGATATACTGAATAGAATCGGTTTTGCCGTTTGAAAGTGCTATCCATTTTGCCGGGATACTAAGCGATAGTATAAATTGGGCCTTTAAATCGGGCTGGTTGAAGCATGGGAAAACGGTAGATGCCCTATCGGGCACAAGGAGGGTGTACAAAAAATCCTGACTACGGTTTAGTGAACCGCTAGCCGATGTAAACTCTATGGTTATGGAATTATTGCCAGTGCTTAAACACCTTTTAGGTATTACAATATGGCCATTCTCAAAGTAGTATTTTATGGTTTTTTCGTTTTTCCATACTCCCAAAATGGCATCATCGGAATTGTTGCGAAAATCGAGTACTACATCGCTTTTCGATTCAAGGTTAAAGAGAATATCTACAGTTCCGGTTATGTCCTGTTCAATATTTGCAGGGATATTAAAGGTTAGGTTGTAGGTAATTCCGCTTACCTGCTCACCCCGTTTTTGAGCAAGCTCAAAGGAAACTCCCTCTTGGATTGATGTTCTGCTGCACGATGCAATTGCTACTAAAAATAGTACAGAAATAATGGCAGATATCCTTTGCATATGCATGGTATTTAGGTGACAAGTTAGAAAAAAATCAGGTTCTAAAGGTGTTAGAAACTCAATAATTACTTACAATGCTTGTACGAATACTCTTGCGCTTTAAAGTTTCCCTTTTTTATGGCTATTTGCCAATCGCTACAGGCCTCCTTGCTTTTTCCCATGTTCACATTGCAAACCCCTCTGTTTAGGTATGCTTCGGCATTATTGGGGTTTAGCTGTATACATTTATTTAGGTCGATAATGGCTACATCCCATTTTTTTGTTTCCATGTAGATTTTAGCCCTTAAAAGGTAGTATTCATAGTTTGCAGGATTCGCCTTTATGAGTTTCCCCAGCTGTAAAAGTGCATCAATCGATTTTCCTGCTGCTATAGAGTAATCGGCTAGCATTTTATTTGCCTCAATATTATTGGGATAGAAGGTGAGATAGTGCTTAACATCATCGATTGCTTTTGCGTACTCTTGGCTATTGGCGAATGCCATTGCACGCAACTGGTAATACCTTGGTTCGCCACCTGATAGCTCGATTGCTTTTGTGAGTAGTTGAAGAGATTTTTTATATTTCTTGAGTTGCATTAACGACTTAGCCCTAAGGTAGATATACTCATGGTCCCGTTTTCTGCTCTTAGCTGCTTGTTTAAAATCGGCTTCTGCTGCTTTGTAGCTATTCATGGTAAGGTACATTTCTCCTCTAAGAGCATAGAGTTGATGTCTCGACCGCCTCCCTTGCATTCGGTCGTTTAGCAATTCAAAAGCAATATCGGTATCACCATTCTGTTTATAGTACTCAACCTCTGCCAAAAATCGTTCGTAGCTGGTGTACCAGTCGTTTAGCCAAAAATTTTCCCATTGTTCTGTTTTAATAATGCTATTAAAAGAGGTATCGAGCAGAATGGTTGCTTCGTGTGTTTTGGGTGCCGACGATAGATGTTGCTCAAGCATTTCCAAAACTTTATCCGTATCTGTTTGCATTGCGTATGCTTTAGCTAACCAGAATAATGCAACCAGATACGGATAAAGTTTTGGAAATGCTTGAGCAACATCTATC
>CALGIR010000149.1 GCA_937915475.1 uncultured Bacteroidales bacterium | reverse complement strand
CGTTTAGTTAAGGCTGTCGGCTTCGACTTCGCTCAGCCTGACCGTCACCCTGAGCGAAGTCGAAGGGGACGGCTATGATTAAATAGTCGGTTACCTCCTGTTAACTAAACAACATTGATTGCTATATATCATTGTTTTAGCGAACATAACTTTAAAGTCATACCATTATAAATAGCCAAAAACATTCATAAAAAGAAATTTATCAATAGAGCTTAAATCAGCATAAAAAAATCTGTTGTATATTTAAAGAAAAGAATATGCCATCAGCCATTAATATATACCAAGTTTTCACCCGTTTATTTCGGAATGATATAAAAACGAACAAACCATACGGAACAATCGAAGAGAATGGCTGCTCAAAGTTTGAGCATTTTACCCCCCGTGCCCTACAAACCATTAGGGAATTTGGCATAACCCATATCTGGTTTACTGGAGTATTAAGGCATGCCTCGTGCACCAGTTATCAGGAGTATGGCATCGCTCCAAATAATCCGCACATTGTAAAGGGGCAAGCAGGCTCACCATACGCCATAACCGATTACTACGATATTGACCCCGACTTGGCAATCAATCCGCAAAATAGAATGGCCGAGTTTGAGGCATTGTTAAAAAGATGTCACAAAGAAAAACTTAAGGTAATAATTGACTTTGTGCCAAACCATGCTGCACGTGAATATAATAGCATCAACCAACCCGATGATATTGGGCAACTTGGTGCTAACGATAATCCAAACCATGCTTTTTTGCCCTCTAACAACTTTTATTATCTGCCCAACAATGGTTTTCAAATTCCAAAAGGATTAAACTTCCCCTACACCCATAGAGCAAAGCAGTACACCGAGTTCCCTGCCAAAGCAACGGGCAATGATGCTTATACTGCACAGCCAAGCATAAACGATTGGTACGAAACCGTGAAGCTAAACTATGGAATCGATTACCTAAATGGCGGTCAGAAACACTTTAATCCCATACCCGATACCTGGCATAAGATGCTCCATATAATGAAGTTTTGGATACATAAAGGGGTAGATGGACTGCGTTGCGATATGGCCGAAATGGTGCCCGTGGAGTTTTGGCAATGGGCTATCCCACAGGTAAAGAAGATTAATGAAGAGATTATTATAATTGCCGAGGTTTACAAACCAACCGAGTACAAAAAGTTTCTTGATGCAGGATTCGATTACCTGTACGATAAGGTGGGACTGTACGATATCTCCCGATTACTGGTGGAAGGAAATGGTTCGGCTAAGGAAATTACAAACCTTTGGCAACAGTATGAGGGATTCTCGCATCGAATGCTTCGATTTTTAGAGAATCATGACGAGCAGCGAATTGCCTCGCAGCATTTTGCAGGCGACCCATGGCGGGCAGTACCAGCTAT
>CALGIR010000148.1 GCA_937915475.1 uncultured Bacteroidales bacterium | reverse complement strand
AATTGTTGTGTCAAGCAAGCCTGGTGAGATTAAACAATTGCATGTGCGCGACGAGTACATAAAATTTTTAAGGCAATACGTGCAGGATTATAGCCACATGCGCATTGGTATCGATTGCTCAAATGGAATGGCAGCACTCCTAATAAAAGACTTGCTGGGTGATGCTCCCATATACATATATGATGAGCTGGATGGTACATTTCCTAACCATGAACCAAACCCATTGGTTCCTAAAAATGTTGTAGCCCTTCAGAATCTGGTTAAAAAGGAGAAGTGTGATATTGGGATTATTTTCGATGGTGATGCCGACAGGGTTATGTTTGTTGATGAGAACGGAAGGTTTATATCACCCGATTTGATGATTGCACTATTGGGTCACTATTTCCTTGAGGAGAGAGGGGAGACGGGATTGGTACTTCAGGATATTCGGACCTCTAAGGCTGTGGGAGAGTATCTAAAGCCTATGGGTGGTGAGATGCGCACTTGGCGTGTTGGCCGAGCCTTTGCGGCACACAAACTCAGAGAAATCAAAGGAATTTACGGGGGCGAACTAGCAGGGCATTATTACTTTAGGGATTTTTACTATTCTGACTCTGGCCTTATGGCGTGCTTGCTTATCCTTAATGTGATATCAAAGTTTAAAAATCGGGGTATAACTCTTTCGCAAGCCATTGCAAAGATTGAAACTTATGCCAATTCCGGAGAAATCAACTTTAAAATTGATCGCAAGAAAGAGGCTATGGATGCTGTACGCAACCATTTTACCGCCCAAGAGGAGCCAACCGCATCGTTTGACTTTGATGGGTATAGGGTTGAGTTTCCCGATTGGTGGTTTAATATTCGCCCCTCGAACACCGAACCGTATCTCAGGTTTATTGCAGAGGCTAAAAGCCCCGAATTACTTAAAGGAAAGGTTGATAAGGTTAAGGAAATAATTGTTGGTTTGACCTAGTTTTTACCTGTTTGCTTCGGATAATAGGTCATTGTACATTTTGGTGTTACTTAGCTTAGCAAGTAATGTGCTATCGCTGTTAATACCATTAACAATTGACCTGCTAATAGCTTGATTTGGGATGCTCACTAAAACATAGACGATATATAGCTCGCCTTCTTGGGTTTGATGCTTGCTTACTTCTTCAACTCCTTCGAGAGACGCCGTTACCTTTTGGCGGATAACATCAACCTTTTTTTCTACAGTTTTGCCATTCTCAACTGTAGAGATTATTCGTGATGTTTTTGTGGTTACAACCGGTCCAATCTTTTTGGCAAGCATCGTATTGGCATCAAGCATCGCTTTGCGATAGGCAATATCGGCACTGCCCGATGAACCCTTGCCTACGGCAAATATTTTACTATTCGACTTAGGAAGCTTATGTGCCCATTTTGGGGCATTCGATTTGCCTCTATGGTTTTGACAACTCGGGATTAGCGGAATGCATAGCACGAGTATGAAGAGAATATACTTTTTCATGGTTAACTATTTCCCTGTTTTAAGCATATATCGTGCCACACCAAAAAGCACATAAAAAAAGCACAGCGAACAATTACTGTTGCTGTGCTTTTTTAATCCTTAAATTAGTATCTATTTTTGCGAAATGGCTTCAACAACTTTAGCCTCTAACTCATCGCTTAATTCAATATTGTCTAGTAGTATGGTTCTAACCGCTTCGCGCCCCTGCCCAAGTTTAGTTTCGCCGTAGCTGTACCACGACCCACTTTTTTTAATGATGTTGTGTTCAACCCCAAGGTCAATAATCTCGCCAGTGCGCGATATTCCCTCACCAAAAACAAGGTCGAATTCCGCTTTGCGGAAAGGAGGCGCAACCTTATTCTTAACTATTCTAACTCTAACCCTGTTTCCAGTCGATTCATCACCATCCTTAAGTTGGGCAATTCTTCTAATATCAACCCTAACGGAGGAGTAAAATTTCAGTGCATTTCCACCAGTTGTGGTCTCAGGATTACCAAACATCACCCCAATTTTTTCACGAAGCTGGTTAATAAAAACGCAGCAAGTATTTGTTCGCGAAATATTGGCGGTAAGTTTCCTCAATGCCTGCGACATAAGTCGTGCATGTAAGCCAAGCTTATTTTCGCCCATTTCACCCTCAATCTCAGCCTTTGGTGTTAAGGCTGCCACCGAGTCGATAACTATAATATCAATTGCCCCAGAGCGAATAAGGTGGTCGGCAATCTCAAGAGCCTGTTCGCCATTATCGGGCTGGGAGATAAGTAGGGTTTCAACATCAACGCCAAGTTTTTCTGCATAGGCACGGTCGAAAGCGTGCTCAGTATC
>CALGIR010000147.1 GCA_937915475.1 uncultured Bacteroidales bacterium | reverse complement strand
TTGAAAGGTAAATTATAAGCACATGAAACGAATATCATCCATATTAATAATAGCTGCATTTGCCACAACGGCCCTTGCCCAATCGGGCATAAACGATGCGCTTGTGCAAATTGAGGAGAATAGTCCAAGGATTACATCCCTTAGGGCGCATTTCGATTACCTCAAGGCCGATGCAAGAACAGAGCTAACCCCGCCAAACCCAAGTATCGAGGGTGGGCGGTTCCCCGCCGTTGAGGGTACTGGAATGAAGTATGCTTGGGGCGTGAGCCAAAGCTTTGAGTCCCCAACGGTTTACGCAAAGCGCGCAAAACTTGCTAAAATCAACGATAGGTTTGCCGACGCAAGCTTTAATGCCGCAAGGCAAGAGGTGCTTCTCGATGCAAAGCACACGCTTTTAGAATCTATCCACACAAAGCGCATGCTGACTGAGTTTCGCCGTCGCGAGGCTTTTGCCCGCAATATGCTAGCGATTATGCAGAAAAAGTTGGATGCAGGGCAGACAACCGTAATGGACTTGAATTATGCCAAATTAAGGGTTTCGGAAATCAGCCAAAGTGTAAAAAACATTGAGGCACAGGCTGATATAATGGCCAAGCGAATCTTAGTAATGAATGGCAACCTGCCCATTACCATTTCCGACTCAATCCTAATTCTATCCCCCTTGCCGCCTAAAGACTCATTGATGACCGAATATGCTATTAACGACCCAAGAAGAATCGCCCTCGACCACATGGTTGAAATAGCCCAAAAGAATAAGCAATTGGTATCTCATCAGGGTTTACCAGAGCTGAGTATTGGTTATGAGTCGGAGAAAAACGATGCCGAACATTTTATGGGTTTCCGTGCAGGACTGTCCATACCCCTTTGGGGAAATGCTGGTAAAAGCAGAGCAGCTAAGATTAGGGTTAACGCTACCCAAACTGAACAGCAAAGCCAAATTCAGCTAATTCAACTAGAGTATGATGAACTATACCTGAATGCGAACAGCACAAAAGCACGGCTTGATGAGCTAAAGCAAGCTCATGCAGACTTTAATAACTTAACCCTTTTGCGCCGTGCATTAGAGGCGGGACAAGTTTCAATTATCAACTTTTTTAATGAGATTACATTCCTGTACGATATTACTGACAGGATTATGGAGCTTGAATTGGAATACGCTAAGTACTATGCAGAATTGCATAGGTTTGAGTTGTAAAATTTAATTCATCATTGCACAATCATAAAACAAAACCATTAAAAAACTAGTCGCAGAGGTTGTTCTGCACTCACCTGTAAGGTGTTTTTATGATGTGAAGAAATAAAAATACAAAAACTTTAAAACGCTAAGAGAACTTTCTTCCCTTAGCGTTTTTTTGTTCCTTGAATTCTGTAACAAAAACAAATACTATCCAACCCAGCTATTCTTTGCTACTTATTTTGAGTATTCATACCTTTAACAATTAATTCAAAACTTTGTCCTATGAAACACCCATGATTAGACCAATCACAAATACGAATAAATAAACATAAGTCTTCCATCCGTTAGTTGGCGGTAACTATGAGCTGAATCCCTGGTTTTATTGGTTTTTCAAAGCGGCTAAAAAAATGATTTAAAAACTTGCATTAGCGTACCTAGTTAGATACCTTTGCAGAGAAGAAACAGAGTAAATGCCAACAATTGAAAATGTAGAAGGAATTAAGATTGTTATCCATAATGGAGAGCATAGGCCACCGCACATTCACGCAATATACAACGAATTTGAAGTATTAATTGAAATTAAAACGGGGAAGATATATGCTGGAAATTTACCGACAAGACAATTGAAAAAGGTATTTGATTGGATTGCAGGAAACAAGGATTGGGCGCTATCACTTTTCAACGAACTTAACCCACAACTGAAATGAGAAAAGATATTAAAATACCACGAATTTTAAAGATAAACTGGATAAGAGGTTTATCTATATCGGTAGTTTATAACAACGGAGAATCCAGAATAATTGATTTCAGGAATGTATTGATGAAAATCGGTGTCGAAAAAAATTCGCCAGCATCAATTCTCTTTAACGAAGACGAATTCAAAAAAGTTGAGATAGAAAACAATACATTATCTTGGAATAATGTAGAACAGTATATAACATTAAGGGATAACAAAAAAGTTAAAGTGCCCTTTGAAATAGGCGCTGACGTTTTATTAAAATACAGTCAACCTGAAAAAAGTGTGGTTGCACTGAAAATTGGACGACTTATCAGAGAATCGAGAATGCGTTCGGGATTAACACAGCAAGAATTAGCCATAAAAAGCGGTACATCAAGAAGTTATATTTCACGAATTGAAAATGACCGTTCAGACATTGAGCTAGCCACTTTGCGAAAGATTGTTGAAACTGGACTAGGGAAAAAACTTGACGTGAGCATTAAATAGCTACCGCCAGCCATCCGTTAAAAAATATTAGAGTTAAAATGTAATTTAGTTGTAATTAATAACATAAAACTTTTGTAAGGATGAAAAAAACATACCTATGGTTAATGCTAGTCTTGGTTGTATCGGTATCGTGCAACACTAGCCAACAATCAACCGAACCAATTATTGGGCCTTCAAATATTAAGGCCGAGAACGGAATTCTTACCCCCGAAGTGCTATGGGCCTTTGGTCGCCTTGGCGAGGTAGCCGTTTCGCCCAATGGCGAAAAGATTGCCTACACCGTTTCGTACTACTCAATTGAGCAGAACCGAAGCAACAGTGAGATATTTGTTATGAATGCCGATGGTACCAATAACCAGCAAATCACAAAGACCAGCGCCCACGAGTTTAACCTCGCTTGGGTTAACGACGTTTCGCTTGCATACATATCCACCGAGGGCGAAACAGCTCAGATTTGGACTATCAATCCTGATGGGACAAATCCAAAACAAATCTCCAGCTTCGAGAGCGATATCAATGGGTTTGCACTTTCGCCAAATGGCGATAAAATTCTTTTTATCAGTGAGGTTAAGGTTGATGATGCCGTTGCCGACATCTACCCAGACCTGCCAAAAGCAAGCGGTTTAATGTATGATGACCTAATGTACCGCCACTGGGATACTTGGGAGAATGGCTACTACAGCCATATTTTTGTTGCCGATTTTACGGATGGCATGGTGCTAAACCCAAAGGATATTATGCCCAATGAACCTTACGACACTCCGCTAAATCCATTTGGGGGGATGGAAGAAATCTCGTGGACTACATACGGAAAAGGGATTGCCTACACCTGCAAAAAGTTAACTGGTAAGGATTACGCATTTAGCACAAACTCCGATATTTACCTTTACAAGCTTGAATCGGGCGAAACCAAAAACCTCACCGAAGGGATGATGGGATACGATAAGCAACCTATTTTTGCACCTGATGCAGGAAAGATGATATGGCTATCGATGGAGCGTGCTGGTTTCGAAGCCGATAAGGAGCGTTTATTTATGATGGACATTAAATCGGGCAAGAAAACATACCTAACTCCCAACTTCGATTATTCTCCCTCGGATATCAAATGGTCTGCCGATGGAAAATTCATCTACTTTGTTGCAGGCGTTGAGGCAACACATCAAATTTACAGGTTGGATATTGAATCTAAGGAAATTAAGCCAATAACTGAAGGCCTCCACGACTACCACTCCGTTGCTCTGGCTGGCAACAAGCTAATTGGCTCCAAGGTTTCAATAACATCTCCTGCAGAGATTTTTAGCATTAATCCCGAAACTGGGGAGGAGCAGCAAATCTCCACAATTAACAAGGAAATACTTGACCAGCTAACCATGCCCACGGTTGAACGCCGTTGGATTAAGTCGAGCGACGGTAAGATGGTGCACACCTGGATAATTCTTCCTCCAAACTTCGATAAAACAAAGAAATATCCAACACTCCTCTACTGCGAGGGTGGGCCGCAAAGTCCAGTTAGCCAGTTTTGGAGCTACCGCTGGAACTTCTCCATCATGGCATCAAATGGGTACGTAGTTGTCGCTCCAGCGCGTAGGGGCTCGCTAACATTCGGACAAAAATGGATCGATGATATTAGCAAAGACCACGGTGGTCAAGAAATGCGCGACCTACTTGCAGCAATAGATGAAGTTAAGCTAGAGCCCTGGGTTGATGAGGACCGCTTGGGTGCAATAGGTGCTAGCTATGGCGGATACACCGTATTTTGGTTGGCTGGTAACCACAACAAACGCTTCAAAGCATTTATCTCGCACTGCGGTGTGTTTAACTCCGATATGGAGTACATGACCACCGAGGAGATGTTCTTTGATGATTGGGAAATGGGTGGAGCACCATGGGAAACAGACAATAAAGTTGCCATGAATAGCTACAAGCAAAGTGCGCATAGATTCGTGAAGAATTGGGATACGCCTATTCTGATAATCCACGGAGGGAATGATTTTCGCATACCATACACACAAAGTATGGCAGCCTTTAATTCGGCCCAAATGCTTGGTGTACCAAGCAAATTTTTATTCTTCCCCGACGAAAACCACTGGGTTCTAAAACCCCAAAACGGAATTCTTTGGCAAAGGGAGTTTAAGGGCTGGTTGGATAAGTGGTTGAAGGAGTAGGTAAAGAACAATAAACTAACCCTATCAGAATTTAAGGTTTTGATAGGGTTAGTTTTTTAACTCTATATAAAGTGTGCTTTATGGCAAATCCATACTATCAGATTTCAATGCAACTAGTTTTTGCAGTGAAACACCGTGATGCATTAATAAAGGATGGCTTTAGGAATGAGCTACACAAGTATATTGGCGGGATACTCGTAAACCAGAAGCATAAACCATTGGCAATAAATTCAATGCACGACCATATCCATGTGTTTTTTGGAATGCATCCCTGTGATATTCCAGCATTAATTCGCGATATCAAATCGGATTCATCAACATTCATTAATGAGAATAAATTATCGAGGTTTAAGTTTCAATGGCAAGAAGGATATGGATTGTTTTCGTATAGCATGTCGCATCGCTCCAATGTGATTAATTACATTGAGAACCAGCAAAGGCATCACAAGAAGGTTTTGTTTAGGGCGGAGTATTTGGATTTTTTAAAGGAGTTTAATGTAGAGTATAACCCCAAATATATTTTTGATTTTTTTGAGTAGAAGATTTTTTTTGATATTTAACGCCCTTGTTAGAGTTCGAATAGCGATGGTGATGAATGCAGCAATAAAAGCACCTCGGAGAGGTGCAATAGCGATTGCAAAGGATATTGGAGGAGAATGGCACCCCGTAGGGGTGCAATAGGTTTTGGATGAATGTGTGGTTTTGTTATTGCACCCCCACGGGGTGCTGAACCTCTCAGAGTGCAGATTCAATCGTTATTTCACCCCGCTGGGATGAAACGTTTCCTCGCCCTCGGAGAGGACATATAGCGAAGTGAAGAGATGTTGATATTGATTAGACAATTTTCGAATTAAATTGACTAATCAAATCCCTCACCACCACCGATGCCATTAAGCAACCAAAAATTGGGGGCATATACGATATGGTGCCAAGGGTTGATTTCTTGTTTGGTTCATCATCGCACAAAACCATGGCGTGTTCAGGAACCACCTCGGTTGAAAAAACTACCTTAAAGCCCTCCTTTACACCAAGCCGACCAAGTCTTTTACGAAGAATTCGGGCCAACGGGCATATGCACGTTTCCGAGAAATCTGCAATTTCAACCTTTGATGGGTCTAATTTCCCGCCGCTACCCATAGAACTCACTAGCTTTAGCCCTTTTTGGATTGTGTGATAAATTAAAAATATTTTTGGAGATAGAGTATCAATGGCATCAACAACATAATCGTAGCCATTATCAAGGATTTCAACCATTCTTTGGTCGCGAATATACTCCTGAATTATGTGTAACTTTAAATCAGGGTTTATATCTAAAAGTCGTTCCCCCATAACTTGGGCTTTAGCTACACCAACAGTACTTTTCAAGGCGGGTAACTGCCTGTTTCTGTTAGTATGCTGAATAAAATCACCATCAACTATTGTCATCTCCCCCACACCAGCACGACAAATCTGCTCAGCAGCATACGCCCCAACACCTCCTAAACCAACCACTAAAACATGGCACTCACTAAGTTTTAGAAGATCCTCTGTCCCTAGCAAAAGCTTTGTCCTTTCTAACCAATCCATTGGCAAAAATATTTCGTAAATTGAGTGCAAATTTACCATCCTTTACGATATAGAAAAGGGATGATTAGCCAATTAAGCCGAATTGAAACATGTTGTATAACAAGTTGATGTATGCTAAATAGCTCATCTATTAACAATGCCGAATCAATCATTACATACTACTTTTATAGATAAATACAAATCAACCCTAAGTTATGAAAATATCACATATTGAACACATTGGAATAGCAGTAAAAAGTTTGGATGAGGCCATCCCTTTTTACGAAAGCCTTCTTGGACTTAAATGCTACAATATAGAGGAAGTAAAAGAGCAAAAGGTTAAAACCGCCTTCTTTAAGGTAGGTCAAACAAAGATTGAACTCCTTGAATCAACTGATGCTGAGGGGCCAATTGGTAAATTCCTTGAAAAAAGGGGCGAGGGCGTGCATCATATTGCCTATGCTGTTGAGAACATTGAAGAACAACTTAAAGCGGCAGAAGAGAACGGAATTAGGCTAATTGACAAAACACCACGAAAAGGTGCTGAGGGTCTCGATATCGCATTTCTTCATCCCAAATCAACCTTTGGTGTACTCACTGAGCTGTGTGAGAATAAAAATAAATAAAGTAAGTACACATTTTAATAAAATTCAAAGCAATGAATAAGACTCAAAAGCAAAAAATTCAGGATTTAATTGAGCTTAGAGAAAAAGCCAAGCTTGGTGGAGGCCAAAAGCGTATTGATTCTCAACATAAAAAAGGGAAATACACAGCTCGTGAACGTATTGATATGCTACTCGATGAAGGTAGTTTCGAAGAATTTGATATGTTCGTTTCACATCGCTGTACCGATTTTGGATTAGAAGAAGAGACCTATCTATCCGATGGTGTTGTTACTGGGTACGGTACTATTGATGGGCGCATCGTTTATGTTTTCTCTCAGGACTTTACCGTTTTTGGAGGTTCATTATCGGAAATGTTTGCCGAAAAAATTTGCAAAATAATGGATATGGCCATGAAAGTGGGTGCCCCCGTTATTGGAATTAACGATAGTGGTGGAGCACGTATCCAAGAAGGCGTAAAAAGCTTGGCTGGCTATGCTGACATCTTCCTGCGTAATATTCTTGCTTCGGGAGTTATTCCCCAAATTTCGGCCATTTTTGGCCCTTGTGCTGGTGGTGCTGTTTATTCTCCTGCACTCACAGATTTTATTCTAATGAACCGTAGCACAAGCTATATGTTTGTTACTGGTCCAAAGGTTGTGAAAACAGTAACCGGCGAAACAGTAACTGCAGAGGAACTAGGTGGAGCCGATATTCACGGTTCAAAATCGGGTGTTGCACACTTTGTTTCCGAATCGGAGGAAGAGGGGATTTTGATTATTAGAAAGCTTTTAAGCTACCTCCCACAGAACAACCTTGAGGATCCTCCAATGGCTCCTTGCGATGACCCAATTAATAGGCTTGATGATTCGCTCAACGAAATTATCCCCGAGGAATCGAATAAGGCTTATAACATGCTTGAGGTTATTGAAACGATTGTCGACTACGGAGAATTCCTTGAGGTACAACGCCACTATGCCCCTAACATTATTACCGGCTTTGCTCGCTTTAACGGAATGTCGGTGGGAATAGTAGCCAATCAGCCACAATATATGGCTGGTGTGCTCGATATCAACGCATCACGCAAGGCGGCACGCTTCGTTCGTTTCTGCGACGCATTTAATATTCCTGTTGTTACTTTAGTTGATGTTCCTGGTTTCCTTCCTGGTACTGGGCAAGAGTACAACGCAATTATTCTTAATGGAGCCAAGCTAATGTTTGCCTATGGCGAAGCTACCGTTCCTAAGGTAACAATTATTCTCCGCAAGGCATATGGTGGCGCCTACGATGTGATGAGCTCAAAACATCTCCGTGGCGACATTAACTATGCATGGCCAGGCGCTGAAATTGCAGTAATGGGACCCAAGGGTGCCATTGAAGTATTGCATAGCCGTGAACTTAGGGGTATTGAGGATCAAAAGGCGAAAGCCGCATTCTTACTAGAGAAGGAAAATGAGTATAAGGATAAGTTTGCAAACCCATATGTAGCCGCAAAATTTGGTTACATTGATGATGTTATTGAACCCCGAAATACTCGATTCCGCGTTATTAGGGCGTTACAATCCTTACAAACTAAAAAGGATGTTAATCCCCCACGTAAGCATTCCAACATACCACTTTAATTAACTGTGCAAATGAATATATCCCTAACATTACTGAACGCTGCCGAAGCAACTAGAAATGTTGCCGAGGAATTTGTAAAACAAGACCCATATGGAGCGGCAATGACAGCAATTGCAATGATTTCCGTGCTTTCTGTGCTAGCTCTTGTGGCAATTATTTTTCAAAATATCGACAACATGATTAACCTCTTCACTAAGCTTTTTACTCGAAAAGAAAAAAGCCAAAGTGAAGTTGGTGTTCAGGAAAAGGTAACGTCAAGTGGCGATGAGATTGCCGCCATTGCATTAGCATTGTATCTGTATAAAACCGAGTTGCACGACCACGAGAGTTTGACCCTTACCATGAACAAGATTTCAAAGACATACTCGCCCTGGAGCAGCAAGATATACGGAGTTATGAATAGAGCAGTTTTACGAACCCCATACTCGAAATAACAAGTCAAAAAATGAAGAAATATAATCTTACCATACACGGCAACCAATACGAGGTAAATATTGCTTCGGTTGAGGACAACATTGCCGAAATTGAGGTTAATGGTACAAACTATACGGTTGAAGTTGATAAGGTAATTCAGCAAACCAAAACACCCAAAATTGTACGTCAAACCTCCATACCTTCTACCGATAGCCATCCTTCTACTGCCAAAACAAGTCCCCCATCAGCCCCTAAAGGTGCTGGACATGTTAAATCTCCCCTACCAGGAGTTATTCTTGATTTATATGTAAAGGAGGGTGATATGGTTACAAAAGGACAAAAATTGCTGTGCCTTGAGGCAATGAAAATGGAGAATAACATTGACTCCGATAAGGACGGGAAAATCATCAAAATTAATGTAAATAAGGGTGACACGATTATGGAAGGCGACATCCTAGTAACCATAGGAGAGTAGTATTATGGAAGGAAGTAGTTTTTGGAGTTTTATATCAAATCAACTCCTCCAGTTTTTTAGTGGCACCGGTTTTGCCAACTTTACAATGGCACATGGAGTAATGATTGCCATTGGCCTATTTTTTATATTCCTAGCAATTACTAAAGAGTGGGAACCATTATTGCTTATCCCCATAGGATTTGGAATTATTATGGGGAACATCCCATTTGTCGAAGGTTTTGAAATTGGAATTTACGAGGACGGCTCTGTACTAAATTACCTCTACTTTGGGGTAAGGTATGGAATTTACCCTCCCCTAATTTTCTTGGGAATTGGAGCAATGACAGATTTCTCTGCACTAATATCAAACCCAAAGTTAATTCTTGTTGGTGCTGCAGCACAGTTTGGTATATTTGGAGCCTACGCTATTGCTTTAGCATTAGG
>CALGIR010000146.1 GCA_937915475.1 uncultured Bacteroidales bacterium | reverse complement strand
GTACATGGGGTAAATACACCATGTATCACCCGTACGATGGTGATGTGCATGTAAAATACGATACAGAATAGGGTCGCGCATTAGCATGTTGGGATGCGCCATATCTATTTTAGCACGCAAAACCCTGCTACCCTCGGCAAATTCGCCAGCACGCATACGGCGGAGGAGGTCAAGGTTCTCTTCGACACTTCTATTCCTAAAAGGGCTGTTTTTGCCTGGTTGGGTAACCGTTCCACGACTCAAGCGTATTTGCTCTTGGGTTTCATCGTCAACATAGGCTAAGCCTTTCTCTATTAATTTCTCGGCCCAGAGGTACAGCTGCTCAAAGTAATCGGATGCATAAAACTCGTCGGCCCAATTAAAACCCAGCCATTTAATGTCTTCTTTAATTGAATCTACAAACTCAACATCCTCTTTGGTTGGGTTAGTATCATCGAAACGAAGATTGGTTTTGCCACCATATTTTTGGGCTAAACCAAAGTTTAAGCAAATGGATTTTGCATGACCAATATGCAAGTACCCATTTGGTTCGGGAGGGAAACGAGTTAACACACGTCCTCCATGCTTTCCGCTTTCAATATCCTTTTCAATAATCTCTTCCAGAAAGTTGCGCGATTTCTCTTCTGAAGGGTTTATGCTAGTGTTTTTCTTTTCCATTTACGTTGCCTTTTGTTCTAAACCACAAAAATACGAATTTGTAGGCAATATTTTAACCTGCAACCCTTTTTTTGCAATTGAGTTAAACTTAAACCAACTTTACGGGTTACCTGTTGCATAAATGCTTAAAGAATGGGCATCTTTTAAAATAAAATGACTTTTTTTGTCAAGTAATAACTATACCCTAATCAGAAATGACAACAATTGAACTTGAAAATATGGAGTTTTTTGGCTACCATGGATGCTACAGGGAAGAGCAGGTTGTTGGAAACCACTTTGTAGTAAATGTTAGATTAACCACTTCATCAACATTGGCCTCTAAAACCGATAAGATATTGGATGCGCTAAATTATCAGCAGGCATACAATCTTATAAAATCCGAAATGGCAATACCGTCGCATTTGCTTGAGCACGTTTGCGAGCGTATTCTTAACTCATTTTTCAGTAGCCTTCCAATGCTCGATGAGGCATGGGTAAAAGTGTCGAAGCTAAATCCGCCCATGGGAGGTAAAATGGATAGGGTGAGCGTAACTCTTACCCGCAAAAGATAATGGGGATTATTAAATTCAAGCATTGTCCTTGCTGCAACGCTCTTTTTGATTGCTACTGCAAATCGGACAAAGAGTGCTGGTGCACAGCATTTAAACTTTCACCGCAAAAACTTGAGGAGTTAGCCCAAAAATACGCAGGATGCCTCTGCCCCGATTGTCTTAAAAGATTCTCTCAAGAGGATAATTGAAATCTTGGCGAAAGGAATCCTCAAATTAAATAAAGAGACTTGATTTTTACTTTTTTTTCATATCTTTGCAAACGCAAATAGCAATGGTCTCGTGGCCGAGTGGCTAGGCAGTGGTCTGCAAAACCACGTACAGCGGTTCAAATCCGCTCGAGACCTCAACAATAAAGGGCTTCCTGAGGAAGCCCTTTATTGTTTTATTTTTTATGTAAACCGCACTCCTTTGTTTCAGGATTTTCCCACCACCAGCGCCCTGCTCTTACATCCTCCCCAGGTTCTATTGCTCTAGTACAAGGTTGACAACCAATGCTGGGGAAACCTTTATCGTGAAGGGTATTGTAGGGAACATTGTTTTCGCGAGCATACTTCCACACATTTTCCTCGCTCCAATCAATAAGCGGATTAATCTTTATTAAACCATTCCCCTCGTCCCACTCAACAAGCTGCATATCTGTACGGGTAACAGATTGGTCGCGCCTAAGTCCACAAATCCAAGCATCAAGACCAGCAAAAGCCCTTTTTAAGGGCTTTATTTTACGAATACCACAGCACTCCTTCCTATTCTCAACGCTGTGGTAAAAGAGATTAATGCCCTTTTTATTTACCATCTCCTCAACATCAGTGTAGTTTGGGAAATAAATCTTCATTTTTATTCCATACTTACTACATGTTCTTTCAATAAGATCGTAAGTCTCGGGAAAAAGACGACCAGTATCGAGAGTAAATATCTCTGCTTCCTTGTTTATTGCTACCAACATTTGAGTTAGAATCTGATCCTCAATCCCCAAACTAGTTGATAGGGCAATCTTATCGTTGAACACACTTAAGCAATGGGACATTGATTCCTGCGGAGTCTTTCCTTTCAGTGCTTGATTTAGTTCAATAACTTTTTCCTTTAAACTAATCATTGTGAATTTTGTTTAAATAAATGATACTTAAAACTACTAATATATCCATTAGTGGGAATTATATGAAAAAAGTATCGTAAAAGTTGATATTAGTTGAGCAAATGTATTATTTTTAATAATATATTACGAAAGTTATTCATATTTCCATTAACTTGCATTATCAAAACTAAAGTAAAAAAACAACCCATAATAACTTGATTATGAAAAAGATTATACTCTCAATGGCCTTGGTGCTCATTACACTAATTAGTTTTAGCCAAACTAGCATACTTGAAGTAGTTGCCCCAGCAGGCGGGTTCTATACTGCTCCAAACTTTAATGTTAGCTGGACACTCGGTGAGCCAGTGATTGAAACATGGATAAATCAGGAGGCTGGAATAATAGTAACATCTGGATTCCAACAGGGCAACTTTTCTGTAACCAGTGTTCCTGTTGACCCAACCGCTGGGTTTTCTGTAAAGATGTACCCCAACCCAGCAAGTATGCAGACCAATATCAGTATTTCATTGCCTGCTATGTCTGAGATAACAGTTACTGTAATGGACATTACTGGACGTACAGTTAAGCAAGATAAATTTATCCCTACCGACCTATCGTACACTTACCCACTGAATGTTTCTTCTTTTAAATCAGGACTTTACCTAGTAAGGGTTACTTCAGGTGCTAATTTTAACAAGGTTGTTAAACTGGTAGTTGAGTAATAGGGATTGAACTGTTTTTAATATTTGAACTTAATACAAAAGGGGGTTAGCCCCCCCTTTTGTATTTACTTGTTATTCAACTAGACATTCTTTCTTTTCAAACATCAGACAAGTTTTATGAACCTGTCTGATGTGTTATAAAATAATCTTAACTAAACAAGCATTAATCCCTATTTAGTAAATAGGTTCTTCTCCTTAATCTCAATTATCTTCCCAAACTGTTTTAACTCATCCATCTTAATATTTCGCTTATCGCCAACAATCATGTAAACTACAGGTTTATCCTTTATGTTGGTCTTGTAATACTCCTTAACGGTATCCCATGTAATATTTTTGTAAGCAGGCATATTTACCAACATGGGATCAACATCGTATCCCTGCTTCTTCCACCTTTCAACGGTTGAGGCAAGCCCTCTAAAGTTAGGTCGCTTGGTTAGTGCCGAAAGTTGAAGATGATCTCGAATCATATCAATCCGCTCTGGTTTAACTGGCATATCGCGAATCAAACCGTTAAAAGTTTCCATTGCTGTTATGGTTTTATCGGCTTGTGTTCCAACATATCCAATAAAATTGGTTGGGCTACCTGCATTCTTTGGAGAGCTAAAGTTACCACCAGCAGAATATGCCAATGACCTATACTCCCTTATTTCCTGGAGGATTAACCCCGAAAAACCTCCGCCAAAGTAGTCGTTAAACGCTTCCATGGGCGCAACGTTTTTAACATTGAAAGGGGCGCCGTTTACAAAAAGAAATACCTTGCTTTGGCGTGCCTTTGGCTTGTTAACAAAAAACACCGTATTCTCGGTGTACTGTTGTGCTAG
>CALGIR010000145.1 GCA_937915475.1 uncultured Bacteroidales bacterium | reverse complement strand
GTACATTGCCTATGGCAATATCGGAGTTTCCTTTAAATGCTGCTACCACTGAGGTAACCAGCTCGGGCAGCGAAGTACCAACTGCTACAACCGTTAAACCAATTAGGGCATCGGAAACACCCAACGATTTTGCTATGCTAACCGATGAGTCAACAATTAGCTGACCGCCAAAGTATAGTCCTGCAATTCCACCTAAAACCATAAGGGTAGTAACGTAGGTTTTCCTGATTTTAACATCTGGTGTAGGTGTTTGCGTATCGGGTTTTGCTGAAAGGAATGTGTAGTAAAGAAAAACGGTTAAAAAGCATAGTAAGATTAATCCATCGGAAAAGGTAAGAACCGATTGGTTTGATCCATTAAAAAATTTATCGTTCGCTAAAATAAAAAGGACTATAGCGGCAAGTAGACTGAAGGGAATTTCGATGCGAATAGTTGACCTCTGGAAATTAATAGGTTTAATTAGAGCGGCAACCCCTAAAACAAGTAGGATATTTAACGTGTTGCTTCCCACTATATTCCCAATGGCCAAACCGCTATTCTCCGATAGTGAAGCCATTACGTTTACAACAAACTCTGGCATCGAGGTTCCAAATGCCACAACGGTTAGGCCAATGGTAAAAGAGGATATGCCCAGCTTGGTTGCAACCGAGGAGGCTCCCTCAACCAACCAGTTTGCGCCAACAATTAGGATGGTTAGCCCAGCAATAAGTATTAAAATTTCAACTAGCATGTGTGTCAATCATTGTAATTTATGCTGATTTTGATACAAAGATTACGATTAGTTTCTGAAACAACTAGCAGGATTGATGTTATACTTCATCAAATTTTAATGTTTTTTATCTCGTGTAAGTTTACCATAATAGCCAAAAGGTGTGTAAAGATTTGTAAATTTGCTTCCAAACTAAATCTCAATCAGTTTGAAACGGATAGTTCCCTTCGCTTTTTTTTTGATTTTTGTGGTAAGCCTTTTCTTCCCAAGGTGTGCGGTAATAGTCTCACCAGAGGGTGGGCCAAAGGATACACTTGCTCCGGTAATGCTAAAAAGTGTTCCCAAATTAAATGCCACAGGGTTTAAAAAGGACAGAATAGTGTTCACCTTCGATGAGTACATTAAGCTTGATAAGATAAATCAGAAATTGGTTCTCTCGCCACCACAGGAGCAAATTCCAAGCACAAAGATTAAAGGTAAATCCTTAGAGGTTAAATTTTTTGAACCTCTTGCCGATAGCACAACCTATACCCTATATTTTGCCGATGCCATACAGGATAATAATGAGGGGAACCCAATTGATAACTTTGAGTTTGCATTTTCAACGGGCTCTCACATCGATTCGCTAAAGTATATTGGCCGGGTTATCGATGCTTATACGCTTGAGCCACAGGAAGGTGTTTTTGTAATGTTCTACGAAGATTTTGCCGATTCGGTGCCAATTATTCAACGCCCTAGGTACGTTACGAAAACCAATAAGGCAGGTGTGTTCTTTTTAAGCAATCTTAAGTTGAGAGATTACAAAATCTTTGCCCTTCGCGATGGAAATTCCAACTATCTTTTCGATCAGATAACCGAGGAAATAGCCTTTAGCAAAGATGTTGTTGAACAAAGCAGATTGGTTAGCCCAGCCACTAAACCCTCTCGAGCCGATAGTCTCCAAATTCTTTGGCTTTTTAAGGAGAGGAGCAGAGTACAATCCCTAACCGATTATTCTCGCCCTCAACGTCGTATGATAAGGCTTGGGTTTACCCAAAAGCCTGTTGGCGAGGTTTCTTTAAAACCCATTGGTTATGATTTGGATAGTACTGAACAATGGTTTATACGTGGGGCTAACATTGTTGGCGACTCACTCGATTTCTGGTTAACCCACTCCAGTATAAGTGCAGATAATAGTCTGAAGGCAGTGATAACCTACCTCAAAACCGACTCGTTAATGAACCTTGTGCCACAAGTAGATACGCTTAGACTTCACTATAGCGAAATTGCCCAAAAAGCAACGTTTAAACGTGGCAAAAAGGATGCCGATGAGGAGGAAACTGAAAAAGCACCTGTCCAATCAGTAAGCACCTCGGTTAGAGCTGGCGATAATGTTTTGCCAAATCAACCATTTAACCTTCGGTTTAGTATGCCACAGCTATCAATCGACACATCGTTGGTTACGCTAACCAACATTACCGATAGTATTACAATACCACTACCAGAGATAACAAAGGATTCGCTCGACCCTCGCGTTTACACGCTAAGCTACAATTGGCAAAACATTGTTAACTATCGATTTGATGCGCTGCCCGGAGCATTTATTAATCTTGACAGCCTTACAAACGACACTTTGTCGATAAGCTTTAGAGGTGCAAACCCTGAAATGTTCGGTGTTATCAACCTAAATATTGAGGGTGTAAACCATAATGTTATAGTACAGCTTGTGGGTGGCAAAGATAAAGTGGTTGACCAAAAAATAGCCCAAGCTGATGGTAAGGTAATATTCAACTATGTGAAGCCTGCAAAATATAACCTTAGGTTTATTATTGACGAGAATCAAAATGGAAAGTGGGACACGGGTCGTTATATTAAGGGGATACAACCCGAGAAAATTTATTTTTATGAGGACCAACTTCAGAATAGGGATATTCAGGTTAGATCCAACTGGGAGTATGACCTGAACTACAAACTAAAATAACTGTCCTATGTCAGTAGTGATGAATTTTGGCATGTTCCCAACCCGTAAAAGCGAGAGCCTAAGCCCATACGTTGCCAAGGTGGTTAAAAGCATTCGGTCTAGCGGCTTCGAAAGCCAGCTCACATCCATGGGGACAATTGTTGAAACGGATACACTAAGCGAGGCGCTCTCGGTAATTGACAATGCCTATGCAGCATTGGAGGATAGCTGCGATAGGGTTTACATTACGGTGAACATCGATATTAGGAAAAGTGAGAAGGGACGCATCCATTCAAAAATTGATTCGGTAGAGAAGAAGATTTAGCCCAAAGCAAAGCATTTATTACAATGAAGCATCAAAAATTATTAATAATATTGCTGGCAATTCTTCCAGTTACAGCGCAATCGCAGCTACACGTTGGGGTGAGGGGAGGATACAACATTTCATCGGTTGCTTTTACGCCAAGTAATAAGCAGCGTGCCGTTTACGATAGGCTTTTTGATGGAGGAGTTGTGTTTAAGTATTTCGATTTACAGTACTTTGGATTTCAGAGCGAGATAAATGTAACCCAGCGTGGATACCGCTTGCCCATAGGCGATGAAAATCATTATAAGAGAATTTCAACCTATGCCGAGGTTCCAGTTTTTATGCAGGTTAGGGCAAAGTACAACAATTTTTTCATGCACTTTAATGCTGGTGCAACCGCTTCGTACATGCTAAACTCGTCCCACGGTTCAGACACATCGGGGGTGTACCAGATGAACAAGTACAATATCAACATCCTTCGCGATAATCCGTTCGATTACGGGTTGATGGGAGGGGTAGGCATAGGGTACGATTTTAAGTTTGGAACAATACAGGTGGAAGCACGTTTTTATTATGGTTTAGGCGATTTGTACTACCATAAGTTTGCAGGCAACCATGTTCAATCGCCTGCACGTGTACAAAACATATCTTTTACCTATCTTTACAATATCTCTTCGCTATTTGAAAAGCGGAAAGAGGCTAAACAGATAATGGGAAATAGTCAAGATATCAAAATCGAAAAGGAATAATACTATGAGAACACCAGTTCTATCAATATGCCTAATTTTATCATCGTTCTTTACATTTGCCCAATCTGGTTATGTTCAAGAGGGTAAAGCATCGTTTTATGCCGATAAGTTTGAGGGGCGAACAACAGCCTCTGGCGAAAGGTACAGCCATAGCAAAAGCACTTGCGCTCATCTTTCGTTACCCTTTGGCACACTGGTAAAGGTTACCAACCTCAGCAATAGCAAGTCGGTAATTGTACGTGTAAATGATAGGGGTCCCTTTGTTCCCAATCGCATTATCGACCTTAGCCACTCTGCCGCCACAAAGTTGGATTTTACTAAAACTGGAATAGCCGATGTTAAAATTGAGGTGATTGATAGTGATGGTGGTATGCTTGCTCAGGAATCATCCCAGCAATACTCAGCGCCCCAGCCATCGCAGGGGGCTAAGCGTCCAAATAATCAGCCCACTTCAGTAGCCTTTAAAGAGCCACAAAAAACACCTGTTGAGGTTGCACCAAAACATCCAAAGCCCGTAGCTGCATCCGCAAGCACCGAGACAAGCGAACTGTACGAGCTAAAGGTGACACGCCTTAACCCACAAGGATATGCAGTGCAGATTGGTAGCTATAGGGAGCTAGTTAACCTGCTGCGCATTGCCGACGATCTTAAAACATCCATTAAGGAGGAGGTTAGGGTACAGGTGGCAACCCTAAATGGCGAAAAGATATACCGCCTTATGGTTGGTGGTTTCCCTTCGCGCCGCGAAGCCGATGTTCTTAAGCGTAGGGTTGTGCAGGTTTACCCCGATTGCTTTGTGGTGGAGCTGAAGTAGACTCCTTACTTTCCAAAACTAAATTTTAAGGAAAGGCCTCCATACCTAATGCGGAGGTTGATGCTTGTAATATCATGCATTGGTAGTTGGATAAAGGGCTCCACTAGCATAGTACTGGTTTTACCGAGAGGGAAAGAGTAACCAGCAGAGAGGTTTGCCAGTCCAAAGTAATCCACACGACTAAAAGCACCATATTTAGTCTCAATATCATTGCTTGCGTAATTGCTTACTGGTGTAGTTGTTCCTGTAGTGCTATCGAAACTTTCCCATGTGTAAACACTATTTAAGGAGCTATTAAAGCTCTGGCTTAAGTATATCATTGTAGATGAACCAGCAGAAACAAAAAGTTTCCTGTGGTTCTTTTCGCTTATGTTGAATACAAAATTGATTGGAATTTCCATGGCAACTATATCCATACTTATCTCAGCTGATAATACATCTCCAGAGATACCATTTTGCATTGGGGCCGCAAACATAAAATCACTTCCGGGTGAAACACTACGCATTTCATAGGTGTTTTTTGCTAGGGCTAGGCCTGGTCGTACGGATATTCTGCTGGTTAGCTTATGCTCTGCATAAATTCCCATGGACACACCTGGCGAACTCGATACCATGTTCTCAATGTTGGCCACCATTCCAGAAAGACCAGCAAAAAAACTCGTCTTTTTAGCTCTTTCACTTTCTACCTCAGACTCTTTAAATGCCAACAGCGTTGTTCTTTTTTGGATAACCACCGGATTTTCAATAGGCTCTATTGAATCGTTGGTCGTTGCAGATAAATCCTTTACGTCGTTTCTGTCATTATCCATTTCAACTAATGTTGAGTCCGATATTTTTGGCTCAACTATATCAGCAATTATTTCGTTTGGGTTTACAATATCAACTGCTTCAGAGGTTGGTTCAATCGCTTTTATAGCCTGTTTTTTTGTATTTAGTTGTGGCTCTTTTGCAGTTTTCAGAACTAGTTCATCCTTAATGGAAGGTGGTTCCTTAGGCAATGGGCTGGTCGTTTGTGTAGTATCAATAATTGTTGTCTCAGCCCATTGTGTATTTTGCTTATTGTTAAGTGACATATGGGTAATTAATCCGCCAATTGATAGAAGTATTGCCACTGACGCTGCCTTAGCCCAAAGGGGCATAGCTATTCCTAACCATTTCGACTTGGATTTCTTTTGTTGAAATGATTTCCAAGCAGAATCGGCCAATTGATCAACATTGTAGTTGTCAAAGGCACTGTTTACCTGCTCTTTAAAAATATCGTCAAATTGATTCATGACGCTTCTCCTGGGGATTAAAATGTTTGTTATAAAGTATGCGTAGCATCTTTTTTGCTCTGGTTAAATTTGATCGTGATGTGGATGTTGAAATCCCAAGCATCTGACCAATCTCTTTGTGCGAAAAACCCTCAATTTCGTATAGGTTAAATGCTATCCTGTATGTCTCAGGCAGCTCATCGTAAAGTTTTAGAATAGCTTCTACGGACAGTTCTGAGTCGATTGTTGGCTCCTGATCTTCCATTTCATCGATATAGTGAATTGAAAGTGTAGCGTTTTGCCTGGCACTTCTCCGGTAATTATCAATGGCCGTATTCACCAGAATTTTTGCATACCACGTTTTAAAAGGTTTAGCACTATCGTATGTCATTAGGTTCTCCAATACCTTCATAAACCCATCGTTAACAACCTCTATTGCTTCATTACTGCTTTTGGTGTACCTAATGCAAATCGACATGGCATAGGAGAAGTAGCGCTTGTATAGCCACTCCTGACTTTTGGTATCCCCCGAAATGCAGCCGCTAATTAAATCTAAATCGGAGGGTTCCACATTCTCCTTTCTTTTCTGAGCCATTGTAAAAGATTAAATCGAGCATTAAAGATAACCAAATTCAACTCGATTTAATTTTACGGGTATGCACAATTTTTCAAAGAGCCTCAAGCTAAAATCTGTAGCTTATTCCAAGCCTAATACCCGATTCAAAAATTCTCTCATGGTAATTGGCGACAGAAAAGGGAACAAGTGAGTGGAACGAAAGTATTGGATTAACAAAAACTCCAATGCCCTGCTTAAATCGATATTGAGCCCCAAGGCCAGCCATTGCGCCAATTCCGGTTTGGTTGTCAGTATGCTGAGCTTGATTAAAGTCTAAATCGAGTAGAACCCCCGTAGATATATAAAAGTATTTCAAAAAATTGACTCTAATTGCCAAGGGAATTGATACTAGGTAGGCATCCTCGATTTTGGATTCTAGCGGAATGTTTGGGTCAACAATAGTACCTGTGAACTTAAACTTATGGTACCCCAGATCTAGTCCGGTTTGTAAATCAATCCAGCTATTTATCGGCTTTATATAGCTTAGTGAAAAAGAGTAAAATTCTTGACCTGTACTACTGCCAGCTCCATCAAGGTCAGTAAATTGTATTAAATCGCTTTTGCCAGTTCCCAAGGATAGGCAGATCTCTCCTTTTTCCTGAGAGAATGAGTTAAGCCCAATGAAAATCAGCACTAAAAGAATTAATTGTTTCATAAAAAACAGTTGTTTAATTTATCTAAATACAAAACCTAGCTGTAATTCTATGCGCTGGAAGGTAGTTTCGTACTCTGTTGTTGATGAGCCTCCCCACCAGTCGTTTCGGCGAAAAGTTGTCACTTTTTGAAATCGATATCCAATTCCAACGGTAACAGCAGCTTTTTGCCAGGTATACATAGCGATGCCTACTCCAGTGTTAAAAAGAAATCCACCTTTTGAATCTGTTATTGGCTCGTAATAGTAATTATTTTGAGTTTCATTATCAAGTAGAGCAAGCCCATAACCCGATTTTAGGTAGACAAAGGGTGAAATTCTCGAATTTAATGGATGATAGTGAATATCAGCATAAAGTGGAATAACGGGAATACCCAAACGCTCAATCCCAGAGCCAATCCCCAACCTTAATCCATTGGTGAGTTGGTAGCCATTGGATAAATGAAAACTCATATCGTAGGCATTACCCAAATCGTTCTCACCTGCCAAAACACTGGCTGTGAAGTGAATAAAATACCCTTTGGTTTTCGATAGAGTTTGGACAGTATTTTCAAATGGTTTTATGGCCAGCACATCAGGCTTATTAATGCTAAGGGTTTGGTTGTCGAGAATATTCACTTTAAGAATATCCAAAGAGTCGGAAACGATGATTCCCGATAACCGAGAACCATCGTTCAGGGTGATAAGTTGCCTTTGCTTTTCCTGGGCAATGCACGATAATGAAAGGAGTAGAGCAATTGCTGGAGCAATTAATCGTATCATTTATTTTTTAGTTATTGGTAAGTGACTGATTTGTAATATATTATTCGGATCGCTATAGTCATATTGGTAAATGCCTCCTGGCCCCACCAACATTAGCACACCATTCAATGGGATCACATCGTAAGTATCAAAATCGGGATAGTGGGCAACTTGGTTTGTGATAATTGCCATTGGGTCGGTTTTATCGTAGATTTTCAAACCTGCAGCACCATCGCAAATAAAAAGTAGGTTGCCATCAACGCCCAATCCATGCGGGTTGAACATTGGATACGACTTAACCAGATAAGGATTCTCAATGGATGATATATCAATTACCTCGAGAAGATTATCTCCATTTGCGCAAACTGTTCCCGCGCGAAGGGTGACGTATGCATACTGCCCATCAACAACCACAGGATCGCATGCGGTAATATGATCGTATGATGATATTTGCCTTGGCATTTCTGGGTTATCGAGCCCAAAAATTAGCATCCCCGTAGTTGTCCCTATAAACAGCTTGTCCTCAAGGCGGAAAAGGGTTTCCATTTCACGCGACACATCAACGCTGTCAACTACAGTCATTTGTAGGGTTGATTCAACATTAACCGTTTTTAGCCTGAAGGGTTGAGCAATGAGGTACAGGTACTGCTCGTTTAACATGAATCGGGCCATTGAACCACCAATACCTGCTCCGCCAGTCCAGTTGCCTTCTGAGGTTCCATTCATTGCCAAAAAATCTAGATTACCGCCATAAAGCCATCCTCCATGTCCGCTTGCATCGCGCTCCTCGGTTATGGTTTTCACTTCCCAGCCCACAATAACACCTTTCGATTGGTCAACCATTGCGTAGGGAAACCAAATATCGCCCTCGGGAACAACCTCAGGGAATACATTCTCAATGCGATTTACCTCTACAGGATTATTCGCATCGGTAATATCAATGGCTAGTAGGTCGATATAGCTATCGGCAAAAAGAATATTACCGCGGACGGCCATATCAACATTTCCCATAATCTCGTAGAATGCTATTTTCTGTGGATTTGAGGGGTCGGTGTTGTTAATTACGTGAATGCCTTTGCCCACCTCGTTTATAAATAGGTACCCATCCTTAAAGTACATTTTGCCTGGTAGGGATATTTCCTCAGCGTCACTCTTCTTAAAGCTGGTTCTGAAATCTTCAAACGACATGTAAACGGGTACGTTGGCTTCGTAGGTAATGCGCTCGATGGTTTTATCGGTGCAGCCAGTCGTGGCCAAGGCAACGAACAGGAATAGCGCTGAGGCTTTGATTAGGGTTTTCATTGGTATTTTTTTTAGTTAGTTGTTTTTTGTGAATTGGGTTACATTGCCAATTTGGCGAGTAAAAGCCAATTGCTTACCAATTATCGTGGATCGGTAACCTGACCGATAAACATTAATGTATTTGTTGTTCGCTCGCGAATGGCAAAAACAAAGGGCTTATCAACCTTAAATATTTTAGGCCCTGGTGAAGCAGTATAATCTATACCAATGGTTGTAACCGCTGCCGCTTCGGTTCCCTCTTCATTCACATCAACAAAGGTATTCTGCTTAACAAAATCTACGTAAATTGAGGCATCGGCAATACCCGAAAGGTCGGCGAGGAATGGTTCAAATGCATCAACCATGCCCATGCTTTTTAGCTGGTCGTTAAGAACCTTTTCATAGGAGAACTTAAACTTTGGCATATATACTTCAGCTGTTCCAAACTCTGGGTAGCCATCAAGCGATGAGGTTATGGACTCCCAGGTTTCATTTGAAAATCCATTATAGAAATTGGCTAAAGTTTCGCTGGGAACAATCAGAATCATTGTAAAGTTGGTGCGTCCGTAGGGTAACTCAATGGCACTGTAATTATCGCCATAGGCGAATCGGGCACCTACCTCACCCTGCATGGTGTTAACATTTGCACTTGTTCCATTATCGAAGTAGAATGGGCTATCATGGGTTAGCGATTTATCGAACTGGTAGCTCCAATCGCCCTTAAAGTAAAGAGCATTCATTAAAAACATTACCGCATCGCCAGATATTTCAGTCAAAACCTCTGGGATTTTACCAAAGGTATTGCTACTTGCCCAGCCATTGATAGTAGTAAGGGCTGATGGTGAACCAAAATCGAGCCCCTGAATATGGGCGTTAAACTCATTGTGCATTGTGCTGAGAAAGGGGGCTTTCACCTCAAATCCAGTACGGTAAAAAATGGAGTTGGCCAATGCCATTTTCACTTTAGGGTCGGCAGAGAGCAGCTGACCAACCAAACCCTTGTAGGCTTCGTTCACCTCATTTATGGTCAAATCATCAGGATAGCCTAGAGTTGCTTTGAGTTGGGTATAGGTATTGCCTCCGCATCCGTTTAGCAGCATGGTTAGCGCAGTGGTTGCGCTTAGGGGCGAAAGCATCAGGTTTTCATTCTCCCCCTCAGTAGTTTTGGTAAATAGGTCAATGCCAAATGCATTGCTACTGGCAATCACTTGAGTTGATTTTGCGGTTAGGGTAATTTCTTTAGGGGTAAGGTTTGGAGTTGGGTCGTCCTTTTTACAGCTAAAGAGTGCAAGGGTTACTAGGATAGGAATAAAGAAGATTTTCCTTTTCATGGTCAGTGTATGATTTAGGTTAAATTTCATTTCCGTTTACCTATGATTACGTTGAGGAGTGACAAAACGCTGCAATGGGGTGAAGAAAAAAGCATTGATTATTGCATGGGCAGGCAATTACGCAATGGTACTTGTGATACCTAAAATACACTGTCGTCATTGCGAAACACTCGCTCTTTGAGGGTTGAAGCAATCTTTAAAAACCCGTATATTGTTAAATGTCAAAAGATTGCTTCTCCGCCAGTTGGCGGATCGCAATGACGCATCGAGTTGTTTGTTTTTTTCTTCGTACAACAAACTCAAAGTTTTGATCTGTTGCGTTAAGTTCTTGAATTCACCGGTAGCTTTGTTTTAATTGAGAATAAATTTTTCCTACATTAGTGAAATATATGTAGATTGGAACCTGAAGATATAAGTCGAAATAAACTTTTATTATGGATAAAATAAATTCAAAACGGTGGTTTATTGCAATTATGGGTACCCTTTTGCAGGTAGTATTGGGCACCGTTTATGCTTGGAGTTTTTTTCAAAAGCCAATTATTGCGGAGTATGGGTGGTCTAACGTGCAAACCATGTGGATATTTAGTCTGTCCATTTTATTCCTTGGTTTATCTGCCGCTGTTGGTGGTATGATACTCCCCAAATACGGGCCTCGCAAGCTGGCCTCAATGGGTGCGTTGCTTTATGGTGTAGGCTATTTGATAAGTGCGTATGCCATGTTTATTAGTAGTTTACCTCTTTTCTATTTTGGCTTTGGTGTTGTTGGTGGAATAGGCTTGGGCTTAGGTTATGTAACCCCGGTAGCAACTGCCTCAAAATGGTTCCCCGACAAAAAGGGTTTTATCACCGGGATGGTTGTTATGGGTTTTGGGCTGGGTGCGCTGGTAATGTCTAAGGTTATTGCTCCCATATTTGTGAGCATTACCCAAGGCAATATGGTGGAGGTGTTTTTATATATTGCCATCGTACTTATGGCTATTGGTATTCCCGCTGGTTTAAGCATGCAAAACCCTCCAGATGGATTTATACCTAAAGGCTATTCCTCTCCTGTAAAAAGTGCAGCTAGCCAAGGGTTCGAAGATAGTTTAACCATTAAGGAGAGTTTACTCTCTACAAAGTTCTTGGGCATGTGGATTATCTTCTTCCTAAATATATCGGCAGGTATAATGTTTATTGGCCTGCAATCGCCAATGATACAGGATTTATTTAGAATTAAGGATGCCACAATGAGCACTGAAGCCCTAGCAGTGGCAGGTGCTACGCTTATTGCCATTAGCTCATTGTTTAATGGGATTGGGCGTTTCCTTTGGGGCGGATTATCGGATAAAATTGGACGAATACAGGTTTTTCGGTTGATTTTGGGTTCTCAGATTTTGATTTTTATCCTTATGATGTTTACGGGCAATCCTTGGATTTTTGGTATTCTGGTTTGCTATGTGCTGCTTTGCTATGGTGGCGGCTTTGGTGCAATGCCATCGTATGTGCTCGATGTTTTTCACGCAAAGTTAATGCCCGTTGTTTATGGTGTTATTCTCACCGCTTGGTCAATTGGTGGTATTGTTGGCCCACAGGTGGCTGCATTTATTCGAGATTTTTATACCAATACCCCTGAGATAATTGGCCCAAGAACCTATATGGCTGGTGCTATTTTATTGGGCATTGGGTTTATTGTAACCTTAATGCTTACAAACAAATCGATAACCGAAGGGGAAGAGTAGTTTTTGCTCTTGTCAGAGGTTTACAGTACTATAATAGGTGTATTTTGTTTGCGTCACAGTAGGATTTTTGGGGTAGCGTTGGGTTCAACTATTCCTTCGGCTTAATATACAACAATGAGGTAAAACCAAGATTTGGGAATTAGCCCTGGGATTAATATAAGAAATAGCCACACATAACTGCATGGCTATTTCTTTGTGTGTTCCATTAGAACTTATCCCTAGCTTACAGTAGATCCGCTATCTACAGACTCGTTGGGTTGAACAAAGCGAAGACTATCATCGGAGTTCTTTGCCATTAGAATCATGCCATGGGATTCGATTCCCCGAATTTTTCGTGGCTCTAAGTTAACCAACACGCAAACCTCACGCCCAACAACCTGTTCGGGTTTAAAGTACTCTGCAATACCCGACACAATGGTTCGCTTGTCTATTCCGGTATCAACTTCAAGTTTCAACAGTTTCTGTGTTTTAGGTACCACCTCGGCGGCAAGCACTTTAGATATCCGGATATCCATCTTTATAAAATCCTCGTAGCTTATAATCTCTTTTTGTGGAGCAACCTCTTTGCTGTTCACCTCATTCTGCAGTTTAGTGTCCATAAGTTTTGCAAGTTGTTTGTTAATTTCATCATCCTCAATTTTATCAAAAAGTAATGCAGGCTGCTCAATGACATGCCCAGAGGGTAACAGGTCAGTATCTCCACCTTTACTCCATCCAAGGTTTGATGCGTTTATCATTTTGGCCAGCTTAGCACAGGTAAAAGGGAGGAACGGTTCTGCAAGGATTGTAATATTGGCCGTAATTTGTAGTGAAATGTTCAGTATGGTGGCAACCCTATTAGGGTCGGTTTTAAATATTTTCCAAGGTTCGGTATCGGCAAGGTATTTATTGCCCAAACGGGCAATATTCATGGCATCACGCAAAGCATCGCGAAAACGGAAAAGTTCCAGATTTTTCTCAATCCCCTGCTTAAGTTTGGGCAGTTCGGACAGGGCATCCTTATCGTACTGGGTTAGCTCACCCAAAGCAGGCACTTTGCCCTCAAAGTACTTATGGGTTAGCACAAGCGCACGATTTACAAAGTTGCCCAATATGGCAACCAGTTCGTTATTATTGCGAGCCTGAAAATCTTTCCAGGTAAAGTCATTGTCCTTGGTCTCGGGCATGTTAGCGGTTAGCGTGTACCTTAGTACATCTTGCTTGCCCGGGAACTCCTCTAAATACTCATGCAACCATACCGCCCAGTTACGCGATGTTGAAATCTTATCGCCTTCAAGGTTTAGAAACTCATTTGCCGGCACATTGTCGGGTAAAATGTAAGAACCTTCGGCCTTGAGCATGGCAGGGAATACAATACAATGAAAAACGATGTTATCCTTCCCAATAAAATGAATCATGCGTGTTTCAGGATCTTTCCAGTACTTTTCCCAGTCAGGTGTAAGATCTTTTGTTGCCGATATATAGCCAATGGGAGCATCGAACCAGACGTAGAGCACTTTACCCTCAGCACCCTCAACTGGAACGGGAACACCCCAATCCAAATCTCTACTAACGGCGCGGGGTTGCAGACCATGGTCGAGCCAACTTTTGCACTGCCCGTAAACGTTTACCTTCCACTCCTTATGATCCTCTAAAATCCATTTCTCAAGGAATCCTTGGTACTTATCCAAAGGTAAGAACCAATGCTTTGTTGGTTTCATTATGGGCTTAGCACCGCTTAGAGTCGATTTTGGGTTTATAAGATCGGTGGCGTTAAGGCTCGTGCCGCACTGTTCACATTGGTCGCCATAAGCATTTTCGTTTGAGCAATGTGGGCAGGTGCCGGTAATGTACCTATCGGCCAAAAACTGGTTTACCTCGGGGTCATAGTATTGCTCCGTGGTTTTCTCAATAAACTCACCTTTATTGTAAAGTTTTTTAAAAAATGCAGCCGATTCTTCGTGGTGTGTTTTTGATGAGGTTCGAGAGTAGATATCGAAGGTAATGCCAAAATCTTCGAATGATTTTTTTATTATTGCGTGGTATTTATCCACTATGCTCTGAGGTGAAACGCCTTCTTTACGAGCTTTTATGGTTATGGGTACGCCGTGCTCATCCGATCCGCAAACAGAGATAACATCCATACCCTTTAACCTAAGGTAACGCGTGTAAATATCTGATGGGACGTAAACACCAGCAAGGTGCCCGATGTGAATTGGACCGTTTGCATAGGGCAAAGCCGATGTTATTAAATATCGCTTGTACGCGTTCATAACCATGGATTTAATTTTTTTTAAACAATAAGCCCTTGGGTGGGCGTTATTTTCAATATAAAATTACTTTATTGTAGCACTCATCGTATAATGACTGGCAAAGATACTAACAATTTTAAAGATAGAACAATGAATTTCATTAGCCCCCCCATACTACAAAAAGGCGATGCTGTTGGCATAGTGGCTCCTGCACGGAAAGTAAGTAGGGAAGAAATTGCCGTCTCAATTACTATGTTTGAGAGTTGGGGGCTTAAGGTTGTGCTGGGTAAAAACCTTTTTGGCGAACTCAATCAGTTTTCAGGAACTGATAGTGAGCGGGCTGCCGATTTTCAATCGATGATTGGGAACCCTCAGGTAAAGGCAATAGTTTGTGCTCGTGGAGGGTATGGTTCTGTACGTATCCTAAATCATTTAGACCTACGGAGTTTGCAGCGCGAACCTAAATGGGTGGTTGGCTATAGCGATATTACGGTTTTCCACGGTATTCTCAACTCATGGTATATGGTGGAAAGTTTACATGGTATTATGCCAATTAACTTTCCTGCGGACGGGAAACCCAACATTTCCACCGAGAGTTTACGTAGCGTGCTCTTTGGCGAAACGCCAACATACAATGCACAAGCGCATCCCTTTAATCGCTATGGAATTGCAAGTGGTAAGTTAATAGGTGGAAATTTATCTATATTATATAGTCTTTCTGGATCTGATGCCGACATGATTACTGAAGGGAAAATCTTATTCATTGAGGATTTGGATGAATATCTTTATCATATTGACAGAATGATGATGAACCTTAAACGGAGCGGAAAACTTAGGGGAATTGCTGGGCTTGTAGTTGGAGGAATGACAGACATGAATGATAACACCATTCCCTATGGGAAGACAGCTTTAGAAATAATCCGCGAAACGGTTGAGGAGTATCAATACCCGGTATGCTTTGGGTTTCCTGCAGGGCATCAGAAAGAGAATGTTGCCCTAATAATGGGCAGAATGGCCACTCTTAAGGTTGATGAGAAAGGGACAAGTCTTGAGTTTTACCAGTAACGTAGAGTTTGCTGTTAGCCACCTTAAGAGTATGTTAATGGAAGACTGTCCCACCCAATCCTCACTCAAGAGTTCTAAACCTTCTGTCGGAAGTCTTGTAAATTTCGTATCGCCAAGCTAGGTGATCCTCAAGGTTTCCGTTATTGTCAAAAACCTTTATTTGCTGCAGGCGCTTATCGCTTCTATATACATACTCCTTTCTCTTTTGGATATTACCTTGGCTGTCAATAATCGTTTTTTCGGTTATGTTTCCATCATCGGTATAGGCATAAGTATAAGTTTTGGTTAATCTAGGCTCACCAATTTTATCAATGGTAACCGTTTCTTTACCAATCCTATTAAGGCTGTCGTATGCTATCTCTTTCTGTAAATACATTATGGAATCGGGGGGAGCTATGCGCTTCCCTTTCACTTTTCTGTAAATTTCGTTGCCCTTATCATCGTATTTAGAAGTTGTTCTGTATCCCCTCTTTCCCCTTTCATTATATCCTGTTGCTTTTGTAACATGCCCAGTTTTATCATAGCTATACACTTCTTTTACGCTAAGGGTAGTATCGCTTGGGCTAACATGATATAGCGTTAGTGAAATAAGTTTTTGGTTTTCGTTGAAGTCATATTCCTCAATTCGCGAAAGTTTTTCTTTAAAAAAGAAATCGGTTTTGACCTTTTGTTGACCATTAAAATAATTCCATCTATAGTTGTTGGGGTAGTGGGTTTCCCAGTCAAAATCAATTTCGGTATGAAGTCGTCCAAGCGAATCGTATATAAGCTGATTAATTGCAAAAAATGTTGAGGTCCGTTCGCCATTTTCTATTACATATCGCGAGTTAACAGTTACCCGATATATGTTTTGTGGCTTCTCAACCTGTGCATAAAGTAAATTCCCACCTAAAAAAAGCACTACTAAGATGGCTCTTAGCTTATTAAATATTTTATTTTTCATACCCTCAATATTTGAGTTGATTTAGTATAAAACTATCTAGACTCTATATCAACAGGAGCATTATAGAGTTCCCTCGACGTGCTCTTCTTAATTTTATCTTTTCCTTTAGGTTTTATCTTTTTCAAATCATTTAAATTGCCTTTACTCGTACTGAGCGATGGTTTAATGTTTTCGTCGGGCAGAGGAGTGAACTTAATGGATATTTTTGAAATTTCGGCATACTTGGTCCATTTCCCGCTTCTGGGCTGGTGATCGAGAATGTAGCCCATAAAGTGGGTCATGGTTGTATCGGTAAGCATGCATCTTAAAATAACAGTTCTTTCCTCTCCATCCTTCAGGTATTTTTCTTGTTTTGGGGTAAACCTAAAGTCTGGAGGTTCTGCCTCGGTATAAAACCAAACGTGCATCGAGGGTTCCACAGATTGATCCTCAGGTTTAACAATAACCTTTGCAGTAACCGAATACAGACCTTCTCCTTGGGTTGGAACTTTAAAGAACAATCGTTCGTCGCTTCCATCCTCGGGTAACTTCCAGTTTCTTTTATTAGCCCAAAGGTTATCCTCTTGATCTTCTTGTTCCTCTTTAATCTCTTTCTTATCTAGTTTTCTTGATATTAGCTGAGCTTTTTCAGTTTCAATTATAGAGAGTTGCCCGACTACCTTGTCCATCAATTTTTCAAATTCACTTGGATTATCCATAAGGTAGTTAATCGTATTAATAAATTCACCCTCGGTATAACCGTATTTATCTACTATAGGTTCATAGTATTCAATGGAATCTTTTCGCGATAACTTTTGAGCTAAATACGACGTACTTGTGATGGCATCAGTAATAAAAACTTCAGCCAGAATGTTCACCATATCCTTATTGGGGATATACTTTTCTTTACAGCCCAATTGGATAAGCATAAGCAGCCCAATTGAGAAGAGGATGAAATATCGGAGTAGTTTGTTCATGTTAAAGAGTTAGAGGTACAAATATATATAATTCAAAAATGAAAATTGCACTTAAATTAGAAGAGCAAGCATAATGCTTGCTCTTCTATACCTTTATGATCTATTGTAATTTACTTAAGTACATCGAATTTGTAGCCAATCATAATTTCGTGTGACCCTCCGTTGAATTTTCTGATTTTGGTTAGTGAATAATCAAAAGAGTAGCCAAATAAATATCTGTCGTACTCATACCCAAACAGTAGGGATATTC
>CALGIR010000144.1 GCA_937915475.1 uncultured Bacteroidales bacterium | reverse complement strand
TCCCTACACGACGCTCTTCCGATCTATCTTAAACGGCTTATACTCTTCAATACCCAACATGTGTTTACTTAGCTTGTAACACTCCAATTTTATTAGATGCTTATAGCTAACATTCCGCTTTAGCGTTCGGTGTTGAATGGTTTCGCTTAGCCTTTCTTCAAAGGCTTTTATAAATATCTTTTTACCGCTCTCGTTAAGCAGGCATCGGTTTAGCTGCTCGTTAAAATGCTTCATCTGCAACTCTCGCTTGTTTATCACCTTAAAAATCACTCTATCAACCAGTATGGGTTTAAATATTTCTGCAATATCTAAAGCAAGAGAATATCGCCTTTCGCCTGGCGTGTGTAAGTACGAAACGGTTGGGTTAAGCTGCGTTTGGTGTATTGCCCTAAGGCACTGGCTATAGCACATCATATTACCGTATGATATTAGTGCATTAACAGGGTTTTGGGGTGGTTGCTTGGTACGTTTCCCCATCTCAAAATCGTTCAAAATACTGTTGAAAGCCTCGTAATAACTCTGCCTGATATTACCTTCAATGCCCATGAGCTGGTTAATCATCTTGGCTCCAGCAATACTGGTTTGATACTGCTCAATCTGTTCAATCTGGGTCGAAAGTCCTTTGCCCCTAGAGTCATAGTATCGCAAGTTCTTTAGCATGTTATGCGATGCACCCTCAATAAATTTCTGGGCAATAATCATTCGTTTGGCACTATTTGCGTGGTAATTTACTTGCGCAACTATCATTCTCCCAGCCAGTAGCCCATCCTTAGCCATAAACGACCCCGTATAGTTCTCGTAGTAATCGAAAAAATGAATGCAAATCCCATTTTTCCCAAGAAAATTATACAGCGCACTGTTGGCATCGAGTGAACCCAAAACGTACATATCGTCAACGCCCTCAACTGGGATATAGCGTGGCTGACCTTCCACGCCTTTCTCGTCAACAGGGGTAAACTTTAGGGTGTTGTCCTTGCGGCTTAAGCGGCCAGGATTGAAAAGGTAGTAGGTTTTTTTCATATTTTCTCCCTAGTTGCCCAAACAGGGCTATAGAATCTGCTTTGGGTAAAAAAGTTATTCAATAATCAGATGCTCGATATAATCGAAATCAACTATCTGCCTATGTGTTTCTGCAAAATTAGCCTGTCCGTCGAACCAGTCCAACACCTGAATGCGTTGCAAATTAGTGGGTTCTGCTGATACAATTGTACCGTACGATGACCAAGGGTAATCCTTATAATTATCGGTAAACCCATGGTGTACGGGGTTGGAGTGTATATAAACCACTAGCTGCCTAAAATATCTTTCGCTATCGACCAGCTTACGGCGGAAAGGCCGTTCAAAGAGTGTTCCTCTGCGGCCACGTT
>CALGIR010000143.1 GCA_937915475.1 uncultured Bacteroidales bacterium | reverse complement strand
AAAATTACAGATTTTTATCTATAACTTAGTCCGATGATTTATGGGGCTAATACATTCGTTCTAGAACTCTAGTAGAATCTAAATAGAGTGTTATAAAAGAAAAATCCATCCAATCATATCTTGTAAAAATGATAAAACCAGTAAAACTAGCACTCGTACTAGCTCTCCTTTCGGGTTGCATTTCAGAACCTACTATCAACAAAGAACCGGTTAAAAGTGCTACAATTATATTTATCAATCCCATTGAGCAATCCCAATACCAACTCCCAACAGGCAGTAAGTTTGGATCAGAATCACCCAACTACTTCTGGTTTGTGAATTCGGTTGGGGTTCTTGAGGGGTATCGTCCTGGGGGTATAACCGATTCCATCTTAATACCTACCCATGATCTATCACACATAGAGTTTCTACATGGGTACAGTGCACTAGAGGATGTCGGTTTTCTCGTAAAAGCGGGCGATACTGTAACTATAAAGTATAATGCTAATGGCTATCCAGTGTTACAAAGCAATATATCTGCGCAGCTATCAGGTTGCTACAATTACAAGTTACCCTTCAGAAATTCCCATAAATACTTTGGATTCGACCCGGTTGCCATTTACACCAATTACTACTTCATGCGCATCAATAAGGCAAAGCAAAACGGTGAGGCAATACCCGAGATATTTTTAAAGGATTTCATTGATTTCGTTAAGCTAAACGATGATATAACGGCAAATTGGGAGTTGCAAAGATTAACCCTTGATTCGCTTATCGAAGCTAAACAGGTTGAGCCAGTTTACGGAAACTACCAAAACTACACTACCCAAAGGGAGCAGTTAGCTGTTGCTGCATCGAATAAGTACTTTGCATACGATGCTGAGGCCTTTAGTAGAATCGACAATATGTATAAAGAATTTTTCAATGATTCGCTTGTAGCCTATGCATCGTACCATAGGGTATTAAAAGCATTTATACATCATCAGGCTCGGGGTAGTGAAGTGACGATGATTAGAACCAGGAGTGGTTCCACATTCAATTATCCTGAGGTTTCTGAAATTATTAAGGATAGAGTTGATATTCCGAAGCAAACCAAGGAATTGATTCTGTACTATACGCTGGAGTACATCGTGAACTTTTTTAATACTGAGAACACAAAAGAGTATTCAGATATGTTTTTGAAGGAAACATCCGACACCTTGAAATTTCAATACTTGTCCCAACTGTACAATATGGGTATTCAACCAAGCAACGACCTTTTGCTAAAAAGCCTCGATAATGCCCAAATTGAATTATCTTCCCTAGCAAAGAAGCACAAGGGCAAGGTGCTCTACATCGACTTTTGGGCCAGCTGGTGCGCCCCATGCAGGGCATCGATGCCATATGCCAAGGAGTTGAGGAACGAATACAAGGGCAAGGATGTTGTCTTTATCTACCTGGCGTTCAACGATAGGGAGAAGGAGTGGCGGGAAACTATTCAAACGCTGGAGCTCGATAGCAACTGCGAGAACTATTTTATAGTTAACCCCAAAACCTCAAAAATGGTTGAAACGTTAAACGTTACAACCATTCCACGCTATATGATATACAGCAAGGAAGGGAAATTGGTAAATCCAAATGCTCCCGGTCCTGAGGGAGCCGAGATAAGAGAGTTGCTGGATAGGTATCTTGGGGAGTAGAAGTTTGTTGCTAAATAATTTCAGCAGTTATCTTTCGAAGCAAACCCCCTGCTACTGCACGGTTGCATCGTGTGGTAACGAAGCAAAGTAATTGGTAATATTTGCTTTATGATTTTTATCTGTGGCAAAAGCCATCCGAGGAGATTGGCTGTTCAGCCTTCCCAAGTTCTGGCTCGCAGGCAGGGTCGAGTTCTCTCGAAAAGTTTCCAACTGCACAAAATCGATTTGGATAGCAGCGGGGGCATTCATCTACCCAGACAGTCAGAAAAAAACACAAATCCAAACAGCAATAAACCAGCCCGTTAATCATCGAACTTAATTTTTTCCAAAAAAAACTTCAAAAATCATTGTCACAAATCCGGTATTGGCGACACATATAGTAGAGGGGCTTATTGCCTCTACACAGTTTCACCCTATTTATTAACCATTAATCAACAAACGCAATGATTTTAAAAGCAAGAGATCTATTGGTCACGCTCCACCAAAAAATTGAAAGCCGCAGCACGGGAACACCCGCCGAGCTGGCCCAGTGTATGGGCTTTTCCGAGCGCACCATAAAGCGCTACATTGCCCAGCTGCGCCAGATGGGTGCCGAAATTAGTTATTGTTACCAGCGTAACACCTACTACTACACCACGCCCGTAACCTTTCAGTTCGGGTTTAAGCCTGTGGTTGCTAATGACGATAACCCTGTGGGGAAGGGGAATAGTTTATTATCCTCCCCTTTCCTTTATCGTTATTTGTAATCGCTCTAAATTAGCACCAAAAAGTGTTTTTTTTGAAAAGCTAATACCTGTGTGTTATTGGTTTTAAGTGCAATAAAATGAGCGCATTAAAGTAATTGTAGCGCTTTGTTAATTTTCAAATTATTTGTTAAAAACCACCGGGGTCACCCCATGTCCCCGGTGTGACTTACCTTTGGTATGCCAAAACAACCGTAAGGCGCCAAGGGAGGTTTTGGTGGGCGGTAATCCGAAAAGCCCTGCGAATAGTCGCAAGAGTAGGAAAAAATGTTTTATTATGAAAAAGGATTTGTTAAAGAAAATTCAGAATTACAAAGGCTCTGAGGTTTTAAAAGTAGAACAACTTAACAATGTTAAGGGTGGTGATGGCTGTGGTACATGTGAGGTAACCTGTACTCCTCATGGAAATTTCCCTAGAGATTGGGATGAGCCAGGAAGTCATGATTTAATGTATGCAGTTAGGTAATTATTGATAAGATTAATTAAGGTGGGGGGGCAGTTTTGCCTTCCCACTCTACACTACCTTCTTTAATCTTCTTTAAAATTTGTTCTAGGCAATCTCCTAGGCTCCTTTCAATTACACCTTTTTCTTGGAATACGGAACTTCATTTTAAATGCATTGAGTATTATCTGCAATCTATTTAAATTAGCAATATTATTTTATGATTTTAATATTATCAGAAGAACTTGATAAAACTACTGACAAAGTAATTGATTGGTTGATTTTAAAAAAAGAAAAGTTCGTTAGAGTTAACAAGGAGGATGACGTAAATGTTTTAAGTATTATTATTAAAAATAATCTTACTAGCATTGTTTTAGAGATAAAAGGACAAAGGCTCGATTTAAATGACATTAGTGTTGTTTGGTATAGAAGGAATGGACTTCATTTTAACAACATTAAACTTGAAACTACCACTAAAGTAGAGCCAAGAAGTTTGAAAATCCATAGCATATATGAAAAAAATATCATCAAAGAGTTTATTGAGCTAAGTTTATCCAAAAAAAAAATCCTTGGGAGGTCTATTCTTCAGAAAAATCTTAATAAACTAAATGTATTAGAGGCTGCTGCCGCTGTTGGCTTAAAGATACCAGAATCTGCTATTGTTAGCCAAAAGAAATTAATTCCAGAAACTCCCCTAATAACTAAAGCCATAGGCGAGGTTTACTCAACCGATTTTAATACTCTTGGAGTTAAAAAAAGATTAATTACGTATACAGTAGACCTTAACGATACAGCCAGGCAGCTTATAGCAGAGAAGTTTTTTCCTTCACTTTTCCAGAGGAAAATCGATAAACAGTATGAGATTAGAGTCTTTCATATAGATGGAGTTAATTATGCAATGGCGTTATTTTCTCAAAAAAATTTGCAAACAAAGGTTGATTTTAGAAGGTATGATTACGAAAACCCAAATAGAACAATTCCTTTTAGTTTACCCCATGAAATTAACATTAAGATTAATACATTAATGGTTAAGTTAGGTCTAGATACAGGTTCAATTGATATGCTTGTAGATAAAGACGGGCACTTCTACTTTCTTGAAGTTAACCCTAATGGACAATTTGGAATGGTTTCAGTGCCGTGCAATTATTATCTTGAGAAAATCGTTGCAGATAGTTTAATAAATAAGAATAAAAGAAATGACTAAAATATTATACAAGAGAATAAAATATCCTCTAATTGATCTAAACGAAAAGTTCAAATTAGTAATTCCTAAGCATTTTCACTCTTACAGATTTACTGAGAGTAAGCTTCATCAAAACAACCAGTTTTTAATTATTAAAGCCATAAAACCAGTTTGTAAATGAATGACTCAAATGTTTTTTTTAAACTTTTTACTAATTGCATCTTTGTAGAAGGTGAAGATAAAGGGGTAATTCTAGACTATCAGCGTCAGGCTATTTATGAGGTTGATAAAAATCTAAGCGAAATCCTGCCTTTCATTGAGGAATACCCTTTGGACGAATTGAGAACACACAGTGCTGAACTATATAAGGTAATTATGGATCTTGAAACAAAAGAACTTGGTTTTCTTACATCCACACCTGAATTATTCCCTGCAATAAGCGATGAATGGGATGTGCCAAACTATGTTAATAATGCAATAATTGAATATGGTTTGAATTCAACTTATTCGCTTTCTGGATTACTAGCTCAAATTCGCAATTTAAATTGCACTAATTTAGTATTAATTATTAATGGTTTGACTGATGATCAATCTTTAAAAATATTTTCCCAGATAAAACAACTTGAGTTTTACAATGTTGATGTTTGGTTTTATTCTGAACCTCCTTGGCGCAGCTTAAAAAAAATGATTGGACAATTAAATGTAATAAACTCCATTAAGATATTTAACTCAAAAACACGGCAAAAGGTTTATAAAAATACTTCACTTAAATATTTCGAATACAAATCGCCACGAGAACTTTGCGAAAAGGAGTTATGCCCAATTGTTTTAAATTACACTTTTTATTGTGAGTCGTTAAGGTTCAATAATTGCCTTAATCGAAAAATTGCAATTAATTCATTTGGAGAAATTAAGAATTGTTTGTATCTAGAGGAAAGTTTTGGAAATCTTTCCGACAACTTTATTGTTGATGTTATTGAGAAGGAGGATTTTAAGAAGATGTGGTATTTGACGAAGGATAGTGTTGATACCTGTAAACTTTGCGAATACCGTTATGCTTGTCTCGATTGCCGTGCATTTACAGAAAACCCAACAAATAAATATTCTAAACCTCTAAACTGTAAAAAAAATGATTCGATTTAAACTACTTACTGTTCTTTACATTTTCTCAATTGGATTTTGCCAATCACAGGAGACATTCCCCTTTGTTCACATACAAAAGGAGAATTATTTTGATGCGTATAAAAATCTTAGCAGCAGTGTAGACATATACAAAGGCCATGAGTACGAGAATAGTTTTTGGCAAGCCTACGGATCCTTATCGGCCTTTCTCGGCCAGTACAATAAGGTTGAGCGGTGTTACTACATTCGAGATTCCATTGCAAACCAGCTTCCCAAAACCCAAAGAAGTATCGATGTTACCGAAAGTGCAATATCGCAATTGGGACTAAACGAGGTGTACCAAGAGTATGATGTTGTGTTTTTTAACGAAAGCCATCATAAATCGGAGCATAGGGCATTCCTATACAACCAGCTACCACATCTGCTTGAAGCAGGTTACCGGTTTTTAGCCGTTGAGGCCCTTAACAATCATGAGTGGCTCGACTCTAACTTGGTGGAGAGGGGTTACCCTTTGTACAAAAAAACAGGAATCTATATAAACGACCCAGTTTTTGCACATGCCATTCGTAGAGCAATAAAGATGGGTTTTACTTTAATCCCATATGAGTCTGATACCTTTGGCGCAGAAAGAGCCTCCAACCAAGCACAAAATATTGCCAATGGCTATAGCCCAGAGCATGGCAAACTGGTTGTATTCTCGGGTATCGAAAACAATTGCAAGAACTCAAAGTATAGGAAAATGGGCTATTTTTTAAGGGAGAAGCTTAACTTAAGTTCGGTTAATATCTCCCAAATAGTGCCACGGGTGCAAATTGTAGCAAATCAGTGTAAAGATTTTTACCTAGTGGAGTCAAAAAACGAGTGTCAGGATTATATCATAATCCAGAATCAGCTTAAGGATACCCTTAATATACCAGGATGGTACCGTTTAATGAACTTTAGTTACAAATCGGTAAGCGATTTTTTGAGTGACCCATTCGATATACCCACACTCATTCAACTATTTTACTTAAATGAAGAGGACGGTGTACCAGTTTACCAGTACTTGCTGGAAGATAACTCTTTGGATAATGTTTTACTTGCCTTCCCTGAGCGGGGGGAGTATAGGCTTGTAATTATAAATGATTTTGGGGAGGAGGTCTCAATTGTAAATATAGACAACCATAACTTCATCTTTAGTTAGATCTTCAACTTCTTTACCC
>CALGIR010000142.1 GCA_937915475.1 uncultured Bacteroidales bacterium | reverse complement strand
GAAAGTTTTGAATCGCCCCGAATATTAAAAGAAAGAGAAACTACGGTGCATAACACACGGCATATTTTCCGACCCATTTTCCTGTATCAAACCTATTCGATACAGAAATCTGCTACCCTGTTACTCTAAGCCATGATTATATAAGTGAACTCTAGGTTATAGCCGAATAATACTCCTTAATGCTAGCATCAGGTTTTAACCCTAGGCATTTATCTATCTCCTCCACCACAAGGGAAACAGATAAAACGATATAAGATTAAAATATTAGGCCTATAAAATAAAAAATCCAGTGTGCAGATATTCCTGCAAAAAGCCCCCCTATTGTGTGCGAAAGAAGTGCTTTTCCTGTAAGCTTTCTGTATCCTAATGAATCAAGCATTGCTGTGTGGGTACTCAAAAATCCGCTCCAGCACATACCCATTGCGGTAAATACTGCTATGGCGTTGCCATCGATTAGTCCAGCATTCTGAAATTTTGGAATTAAGCCAAGCGCAGCACCAACTGCCCCGAGAGACGTTATTGGGAAGGCTATTAGCTCTGGACTCTTAAATCCGAATAACCAGTCAAATATAAAGTTAACTTTATGGGCAAGGTGGGGTAGCAGGGCGATTCCCTCATAAGCTTTTCCCGTAAAACCCTCGGGGCTGGGACCAAAGGTAAGCATCATAACAAATGTTGAAATAATTAGTACCCCAGGAATAATGGCAAGCCCTAAATCTACTCCCATTTTTCCTCCGTCGAGTATTGAGTTTAATCCCCTTAAAAAAACGCTACCTTCGGATTTAAACGAAATCTTCTGCTCGTCTCCACCTTCAACTTGCTCCGTCTCCAATTCGGGGTACAGCTTAATGGTAAACCTTTGCATTAATCTTGTTGAGATAATACTGCCAATAATGGCGCCTACTAATCCGATAACAGCAGCAAAACCATAGCCTCTACCAGCCATAAAAATTATTACAACCAGTCCCATTCCAAAGGCTGTACCAAAGTTGGTAAGAGATATTAGCTGATATTTTTTAAAATATTTATTAAAATGTTTTTCGTTTGCAAGGCTAATAATTGCAGGATTGTCCGATAAAAATGTTAATAGTCCACCCAATGCCGCAACTCCTGGCAAATTAAAGATTGGTTTCATCAATGGTTTCAGCATCACTTCTAGTAGACGAACCACCCCAAATTCGGTTAAAAGTTTGCCTAAAGCCCCCGATAGTACTGTTATGGCCATGATGTAAAAAACAGTATCGATTAATAGGCTGTACGAGGTTTGCATAATTGTATTGAGCATGTTTGGCAAACCCATTTTGCTCCCAATAAACGTGAAGGTACCAAAGAATATGACTAAGAATACACCTGCCTCTATTCTTCGCTTGGTCAGAAATTTAAATGATTTGTATCTCATAAACCGGGATTAATTATTTTTTAATAATATTCATTTGCCAACGAACTCCAAAATTAAATGTATGGTACTGCAAATGGTCGTTATTTGAAGCCCAAACTGCATGTAAACGTACATCTTTACTGTTACTTATGGGAAAGTATTCTACTCCTGCCCCATAAAAAAAATGCTCCGTTCCGGGTTCAACATAACGGTCGTAAATAAGCATAGCGGTGGGCTCTTGTGCCTTGTTCTCATCATATCCTGCTTTTACAAATAGTTTTATTTTGCTATTCACGGTGTACTTCAAATTGCTAATAATGGAATAATCCGCAAATAAATTATTCTGGTGTTCTGAGAATCTGTCTATTAGGTCAATCTCAACAGATAGATTACCAATGCTGAATTTATTTCCTAAAGTAATGTAGTTAATGTAATGGCCTTTTTCGTATTCTATTCTATTTAGAGAATAGATTGAGTTAAACCTATCGAAATTCCCGTACCATATTAAGTTGTAGGAATAGATGTTTTGTAATGCTTGTGTTGAGAAAGGTGAGTTTGTAATCTGAAACCCAATGGTGTGCTTATCATCCGTTGTTTTATAGTTTACCGTTCCTCCTATTTGGTAGCAAGTAACATTATTCCAAAACTCCGACCAAAGGTATACATCAATTGGCGCAGCATCATACTCAAATCCACCTATGGCAACTATTTGTTTTCCTCCAGAGATTGAGAAGTTGTTATTTATTTTATAGCTGAGGTATAGCCAATCTGTAGCATTAAAGAAACTCTGATAATCAGGCTTACTGTCTAAAATAAGTCGTTGACGATAGTTATAAGAAAATTTATTATTGATTTCTCCTTCAAGTATGATATTTAGGTATTTTCCATCAAAACTCGACAATGTGGATAAGCTATCGTGTGTTGGAATTTTAGCACTAAAATCGAAACGGGTATCGAACTTCAATCGAACAGTGGGGAGCGTATCCTGCGATAGAAGAAGTTTTGGAAAAAAAATAAATGCAAATAATGTAGCTGTTATAAATCTTCTCATCTTCTTCAACTATAAGTGTTCAAAATGTGCGAAGATATATAATTAATAAACCTCCATACATTAAGTTTCATGCTCTAGTGCCATGCTTTAAAACACCATATGACTTCTAGGTCTATCCGTGCTGATAGTTAGGTTATTACAGGAGTTTTTTTTCATAAAATTTTCTATATGAGAAAAGTCATTCTTTATAAGAAATTCGGAGGTTTCAATAAATACTGAGTGGGTTCTGCTATAGGCGTGTTCGGCGAGAATTACTACTTCAGTTGTATATTCTACGGTATCTCGAATTCATATTCCTTGGTTTATTCTCTTATTGGTTTTAATATGTTAATTGACAGTGATATAAACAGTGTTTTAAGCAAAAAAAAGAGGCTGTCTAAAAAATATAGACAGCCCCGTCTTGTTTGATAAAACAAATACGTATATCCGTTTTTTTTCTAATTTTAGTGCAATGATTTGAAAATCAATTGTTTTACCCCGCCTCTAAAGGGAGCAATTGATTTTCTTCACACCCTTTAGGGATGGGGTAAATGAAGAAAATCAGGTTTTGTTTTGGGTACAAAAACGGATAACTATTAAACAAATTATTTGTTTTCTAGAAACTCATTAAGTTCCTCAATAGTCATCTCAAATTCAAACGAATCGTTTACTTTATAATATTTTGAGGCGTCATAAACAAAGTCATAAGCAAATTTCGCAAAATCAAGTTTGGTATCCTCAAAATCGAAAACCTTATTCATATCTCTCACCTGTTCTGCTGTCATGCAGTTAGCCTTACAGATTTGCTTTGTAGTGGTAAGCTGACTATCCTTAAAAGTTTTTGATTTTACACTTTTAATTGCCTCATTAAATTCGCTCGATGACATAGGATAAGCACATCTTGAATTAACAGGAATATAATTACTTTCGACATCTTCAACAATAACAACATCGTTTGCTGCAAGATTTGAACTGCTAGTTATTGTAGTGGTAGTGGTTGTAGTGCTTACGTTTTCGCTTGTTTGTATGTTTGTATCAACCCCCGTTGCATTAATATTAAAGCTAATATTTACACTCTCGCCTCCCACACTCGTTGAAACCGCCATTCCACTTTCGCTAACAGAAAGCCCCAAATTTGTCTGCGGGTTTTTGTTTTCAGATGTAACCGCCATTTCACTTACATTTGTATTCACCTCAGGGGCTTCATAAACAACATATTCTACATCTGAATACTGGTCTGTATCAGTATTTTTTGGTGTCTCACCCATGTATCTCAGAACATATTTCCCTTTTTTATTTTGTCTAATTCTACTTTACGAACTTAATTTCGTTGATTTTTCTAACTTCTGTTTATTGT
>CALGIR010000141.1 GCA_937915475.1 uncultured Bacteroidales bacterium | reverse complement strand
GCGCAGTAAACATTTGGATACTTTCGCCCACAGGCACATTTGTATCAGCACTTCCGTGCAAAAGCAAAAGGGGTGTAACCACTTTATCGACACTAAAAAGAGGGCTTTGCTCTATATATAGCTCACGGTTATTCCAAGGAAAACTATTGGCACTTGCCTCGGCACTATAGGAATACCCCCAAAACCCTTCGCCCCAATAGCTGGAAATTGAGCTAATGCCGGCATGTGAAATGGCTGCTGCAAAAATATCGGTTTGGGTTAGCAAATACATCGTCATAAACCCTCCGTACGATGCTCCCATACAACCAACCCTGTTGCTGTCAATAAATGAATTTTCGCTGCAAAACTGTTGGGTTCCCTCGATTATCTCATCGGCAGTAATTTTACACCAGGCATTAACATGGGCAGCCGAAAAATCTTGCCCAAACCCAACTGCTCCACTTGGCTGAATAAAAGCCAAAAACTTGCTGAAAGAACAAAAAAGGGTTACTTTTGCATCCTGAATTTTGGCCCCATAGTTCAATGGATAGAATAGCGGTTTCCTAAACCGTAGATCCAAGTTCGATTCTTGGTGGGGCTACATAAAGCCTTGTAAACCATATTGTTTGCAAGGTTTTTTATTTTTTTGGCCTTTAGTAGGACTAAAGAACCAAACTATAAATACATTTATCATCCCCAGTATCATAAAAATCCTTAAGAATTGCTTCTAGCTCGCACCCATAGTTCTCGTAAAATTTGCGCGTTGGCTCGTATTGTACTTTCGATGATGTTTCAATGTAGATAACCCTCCCCCCAATGCCTTTTATTTGATTTTCAATTTCTTTCATAAGTTTCTTTCCAATCCCTTTCCCTTGATAATCCTTGTGGGTTGCTATCCAGTACAAATCGTAGCTCCCCTTTGTACATGGAATTTCGCCATAACAGGCGTAGGCAGCTGTTCTCCACTCAATTTCGGCAAAAATAAAATGGTAACCCGATCCCAACCCCTTTGCCAAACGCTCCTCAACAAGTTCAACAGCAATAGGAATTTCGTGATCCTGAAAAAAGGATGTCGATTCAACAATCCCTCTCACATTCTCAATGTCCTTTGGGGTAGGATCAGTCCTAAAACTAATATGGTGGCTCACTACTACTGGTTTAAATTTTGACCTTTAAATTTGGGGTATCATTAACAATTCTTCTTACCGCCTCGCGAAAAGGAATACCTGCATGCTCGCATGCAGAAAAAAAACCTGAATCGGGTGAAATGCATGGATTTACATTTACCTCAAGAACAAAAGGGCTTCCGTGACCATCCACCCTAAAATCGACCCTTGCATAACCATTTAAATCAAATATATGCCAACATTCTATGGCTAAGCTCTTCAGTTTTTGCAGCAAAAGATTATCAGATTCTGAAAACTCAAAGGTTCTATTCGTGTTCTTGTACTCGAAACTATCCTCCTTCCACTTTGCAGAAAACCCCACAACCTTTGGCTTCCCCTCAGGATAATTAGAGAAGATAATTTCGGCTGGAGGCAGAACTTCAGGACCATTCTCGTTGGCAAGGATTGATAGATTAAACTCTCTTCCATCAATAAATTCTTCAACAAAAAAACTCTTAGGATTAAGTGAAGATAATTTTTTTGTAAAGTTAGGGTCATTCCCATCATAAACACAATCCTCATCTAAACCCAACGAACCCTCTTCCCAAATGGGCTTGATGATATATCTCTTATTGGGTTCTAATGGAGGAACTAAGTTGGGAGAAAACCACGGTGAGGTAAGGATTCCCTTCCTTTCCATCCTTTCCTTGGCAAGCGGCTTGGACGTTGTAATAAACATTGCTTCAACACTGCCTCCTGAAAAGGGAATATTCAAAGAATCCAAAAGGGCTGGAGCAAAATAGATTAAACTCCCTTTGTTATTCAATGATTCAACCAGATTGAAAACGAAGTCGGGTTTTGCCTTTAACAAATCCTCCTCAACGCTATCGAGCCTACTAGAGAATGGTATTTCCTCAACATTAAGTTCTGTAAGCATCTCACGAACAAGTTTTACCTGCTCAAGCACATCAGTCTCATCGGGTCCAGCGTTCTCCGATAGCTGATTGTATAGAATAACGGCCTTAACGTGCTGTTGCATAACTCTTAACCAATCCTGAATTAATTTTAACTTTAACTCTGCTCATTGCCGAGCTCATAATCATCCTTATCAATTGCTTATAGGGTATGCCATTCTTGCGGGCCAGCATGGGTAAATCGCTATGGTCGGGGTTAATTCCTGCTAATGGGTTAACCTCTATAAAATTTGGCACGCCATTTTTATCCATTTTTAAATCGATTCTACCACCGTCTCTACAACCCAGAACCCTCCATGCCTTAAGAGCAATTTTAGAGCACGATTCTAAATCACGTCCTGTTGCCAACGAGTATTCAACCACTCCATGCCAATTCTCCTTGGTTGTATATGAGTAAACCGCTTCGGGTGCTTTTTCTGTCACCATAATTTCCATAACCCCAACTACTCTTGCCTTACTGCCTGTTCCAACAATACCCACTGTAAACTCTCTGCCTGGCAAATATGTTTCAACCAAGACAGGTTGTTTATATTGATTTAAAAGATTCTCGCAAGTCTCAAAAAGCTGAAAAGGCAACATTACCTTCGATTTTGAATCAATGCCTTTGCCTGTTCCTTCTGCCACAGGTTTCACAAAAAGTGGATACGGAAGATTTACTCGTCTAGCATCTTCAATTGTTTCAATCACCTCGAAATCTGCTGTGGGAATCCCGTAATCCCGAACTACGCGTTTAGTGTGACCCTTATGTAGGGTTAGTGCCATCACCAACGGATCAGAAAAAACATAGGGTATTTTGTACGCATCGAGAAGTGCGGGGACCTGTGCCTCTCGGCCTATTCCGTACATTCCCTCACTAATATTAAACACTAAATCCCAACGCTTACCAGCTGCAATTGAGTTCACTAAGGATTTAATGTTTCCAATCCTTTCGGTTTGGTAACGCAGTTCGTTTAGCGTTTTCTCAATGGCATCAATGGTAACCTCGGCATCAAACTCGGCCGTTTCTTCCTCAGTGTAACCTTGCTTAAGGTAGTCGCTTCTGAGGTCATAAGTTAATCCAATTCGCATTTTATTGTTTATTTTTTGTTGTTGAATGGTGTTTAATATTTGTTGTTAATGAATTTGAGTCTTGGTAAAAACCTTTCCAAAGACCCTTAAAGAAAGCGGATGAATTAACCCCAATATTTCGGGTATTATACCCGCCTTCTTGTACAACTAGTGTGGGAATTTTTAACGAGCCTATTAGACTACCATTTCTTTCAAAATCAGCAGATTTTAAAAGCCATGTCCCCGTTGGGTCGCCTTTAGCGGTATCGAGGCCCAATAGCAGGACTAAATAATCGGGTGCGAAATTTTTAACGGTCTTTATCGCTTTCAATAGGGCGGCATCGTATTCACTTACATCTATATTTTCGGACAAGGGAATATTTATATTGTAACCGAGCCCCTCCCCCTCTCCTTTCTCGTTTGTATATCCACTAAAGTACGGATAGGCAAACGAGGGATGACCGTGGATTGAAATGGTAAGAACATCGCTTCTATCATAAAAAATATCTTGCTGCCCATTCCCATGGTGGTAATCAATATCAAGCATAACCACTTTGCCATACTTCGAAAGCATATTAGAGGCAATAGCTGCGGAGTTAAAGTAGCAAAATCCGCCAAAAACCTTACGCTCTGCATGATGACCAGGAGGCCTCACCAAAGCATAGGCTAGTGTTTTGTTTGCAATCACATAGTTGGCTGCAGTTAAAGTACAATCCACTGCTCTTCTTGCTGCTTTGTATGAGTTAGATGTTAATGGTGTAAATGTGTCAATGCAATAATAGCCTGCTGCTACGCTTCGGTCTTTGGGTGGCTTTGAGGCATTCCGAACGGGAAATACGTAGGGATAAATGGCCTTATCGGGCCTAAGCTTTTCACAAACAGCCTTTAGGTAATTCACCAGTTGTTTACTATGGGTTTCCAGAATATACTTATCTGGAAATGTAACCGTATCGAGAACCTGAAAGAAAGGTTGCTTGTTTAGCTCATTAAGAATTGTAGGAATTCTAACAGGGGCTTCAACATAGCCACGCGCCCTAACATGGTGAACATAGTGCTCTTGGTTAATCACTAGAGCTATTTTACCATGGAATTCCTCTATTAATTTCCCTTTGATTGCCTTAGACTTAAAATACTTTGGTGCACGAAACTTTACTGGGTTATCCTGAAACGATTTAACAACCATATCAACATAGCTGGGCGGGCAATAGTGACCGTATTTCCGCTCAAGTATAGCTCGAACAATTTTTTGGGCAGTTGCTGCTTCAAGTACTTCTTCACCACCCAAACCATCAAAAACCAAATAGGGAGCACAAGTATCATCCTCCTTAACAGGCGTTTCGTACTTTGTCCCAATAATTGGATAAGCGCCAAAGGTTTCGTAAAACCTAAGTCTAGCTTTATTCTGCTTTAGCTCTGAAGGGTCTGGACACAAGTCCTTATCATCCGGAAGACACTCATAAAAAACACCAATGGAGTTAAGCGACAGGGCTTTTTCTCTAACCCTTTGATAAAGGGCACCACCAATACCCCTCGAACTAATTGCCTTGTGAGTTGCAATGTAGTCGAGATAGCAAAAGCCTAAATCAGGAGCATGATATAGAAGTGCTGCCCCCTTAACATATCCGTTTGGGTCATCGGCAACCAGCATAATGAGCTGAAAATTATACTTAAAAGGATTACTGAGCACCTCGGGTATCTCATCAAACTTTGCAACATCGACAAGAGGAAAATGAGATTTCATGAGGCTAATTACCTGCTGAATAGCTCCTCTATCCATAATAGAGATGCTATTGGAGACCTGTCGTATCCTAAACATTATGCTTCACAATAACTCGTTTAGCATAAATGGCTATTAACCCATTTTCAATGGGTACCATTTTTTGCCTTAAACCCTGTTTTGGATAATAAGCTGACATAATGCCAGCACAATGGAGAGCAATCACTGGGGACAACAACGACTTGGGATTGACATTAATATCTCCGGTAGAAATATGGATAGTTTTGGTAGGGTTCTTATTGGATGCTATTTCATTCCTAATCAGCCATCGCCAATTGCTACAATCTTTTTCGGTTGTCCAGTGAAAGTATTTTGCGCTGAAATCTCTTGAGCTATCAATTAAATTGATACGCTCTTTTACGGTTTGTGCCCCAACTTTACTGAGGCTAAATGAGACCTCTGGGTCGTCGTCAGAAACGACAACTATACTCGGAGGTTCCTCGTCGTCGGTAAACTCACTGAGAAAGTGCACCGACTTTTCGTGCTGTGTGTTTTCCATGTACGGAAAAGAGTAGTTATTTGATTGTTTACTAGCACTTTGTTTATATTTTACGTTACCGTAATCTGATGCAAATTAAATCACAAAAACGATTGTTGGTACTCCGTTAGTCAAATATTTTTGATTAATCCGAAAATAAATATAACTACCTGTTTATGTGATACTTACAAAGATTTACCGACTGTGATAGATTCCTGTAATTTTGAGGTATTCTGGAAAATGTTATACTTTGATTATCTGCCACATACAACTAATAGAAGATAGTGTTTCAAATAAGTGTTCTTCCCCCCCCCTTAATTTTTCTTGTTAATTTCAAACCTTTTAACCCAAAAAGTGTCAATGTAATATAGTGTTGCAATGAGCAATTCAATCAAACATAGTGTATGAAAAAGTTTATTCTATTCTTCCTAATCTCAATGGGTGTTGCTACCCTAGCAAAAAGCCAAGAAAAACAGTTAAGCATTGATGATTTTGCTTCGTGGAACCGTATTGAGAAACAAAATATCGACCTAAAAGGGAATTACATTTCCTACGAGTTGAACCCGAACAAGGGCGATGGAAAACTAATTGTTTACACTATTGCAGATGCAACAAATGATACTTTAGCCCTTGCGAATGGGGCAAAGTTCGATGCTTTTTCTGAGTATATTGCTTTTAGCATAAAACCCTCTGAGGATACTATCCGAAAGTTGAAACTTGCTAAAACCAAAGCCGAGCAAATGCCAAAGGACAGTTTGGGAATTATGCATCTCATCACTAAACAAGTTATTAAATACAAGAATGTAAGTAGCTTTAAACTTGCCGATGAGGGAAACTCGTGGATTGCATTCCTTTCCGACCCCGAAAAACCCAAAGATGATTCTACTGCTTCCCAAAAGGGGAAACCCGAGAAACTTCCCAAAAAGAATGGCAAAACTAAAGAGCTAAAAGACCTAACTATTGTAAAACCTTTTACCGACAAGTCGTTCACCTTTAGCAGGGTCGATCAGTACACCATTGCCCCTAAGGGTCACTTGGTAACGTTTACAACAAAATTAACCGATACAACCAACACCTACGGCATTGTAGCATTTAATACTCTAATTCAAAAAGTGGATACCCTTTTCCGCGACTCGGAATCCATTGAACAAATCACCCTCGATGAGCAGGGAAAACAGCTCGCTTTTCTTGCCAGCATGGATACCTCCGAGGTAAAGATTTACAGCTTATACTATTCTATGCTTGGGAAATCGAATGTGTCAAAAATTGTTGATACGCTAAGCCTGTCAATTCCCAAGGGATGGGCACCGAGTGAAAATGGCAACATATACTTTTCCAACGATGGCTCAAAATTATTTTTTGGCACCTCAAAAATGCCTTCAAAAGCTCAGAAGGACAAAATACTTGATGAAGAAGTTCCAAAGTTGGATATATGGAGTTGGACAGACAGCGAAATTCAACCCATGCAGCTAAAAAGATTAGAAAGGGAGAAAAAAAGGACCTATTTAGCCGTTTTCAGAATCAAGGAAAAGAAAACTCTTCAACTTGCCGATACCGTAATAAGAGACATTCAATTAGTAAATAAAAACAATACCGATTTTGCCCTAGGGATTAACCCTAAACCTTACCAAAGAGAAAGAAATTGGAATGCTGAATATATTGCTGATTACTATTTAATTAACCTGAAAACGGGTGAGAAAAAACTTGCTTTAAAAGCCAACTCAAGGGCTTCCCTTTCACCTACAGCAAAATATATAGTTTGGTACAATGATGCTGATAGCACCTACTACTCAATGAATAATGCAAAGCAGAGAATAGCTGCTTTAACTCAGGGCATTCCTGTGGCTTTGTACGACGAAGAAAACGATATGCCAATCAATCCACGTCCTTACGGAGTAATGGGTTGGACAGAGAACGATGAGTTTTTGCTAATTTACGACAAATACGATATCTGGAGGGTTGACCCATTGGGCAAAAAGAAACCCATAAACGAAACCGCAGGACTTGGAAGAGAGAAAAAAATACGCTTTAGGTATCAAAGGCTGGACGATGAGCAGGTATTTATTCCAGCTGAACAAGAACTGCTTCTCTCTGCTTTTAATGAAGCAAACATGCAGCAAGGTTTCTGGGGATTAACATTAGCTAAACCTAATTCTCTGCAAGAGCTACTTATGGGAAACCATAGTGTTGGTTCTGTAATTAAAGCAAAAGAAGGTAACAGGTTAATATGGACAAAGCAAACCGTAAAGGATTTCCCGAATATCAACCTAAGTAATATGCAGCTAGGTGAAGTCAAAACTCTTTCTGCTGGAAATCCACAGCAAAAAGAGTTTGTTTGGCCTACGGTTGAACTTGTTAGGTGGGTTTCGTTTGCAGGCGATTCATTGCGAGGACTTCTATATAAGCCCGATAATTTTGACCCTAACCAAAAGTATCCAATGATATCCTATTTCTACGAGAGGAGTTCCCATTCGCTCCATCGATATCATACACCACAGCCCAGCCGATCAACTATCAACATTAGTTTTTATGCAAGCAATGGATACATTGTATTTGTCCCCGATATTGTTTACCATACCGGATATCCTGGACAAAGCGCATACAATGCCATTGTTAGTGGCGTTCAATTCCTTACCAATACTCGACCATACATCGATGCTAAGCGTTTGGGTTTACAAGGGCAGAGCTGGGGTGGATATCAGATTGCTTACCTAATAACCCAAACCGATATTTTTGCCGCAGCAATGGCAGGTGCTCCCGTAAGCAACATGACCAGTGCATACGGGGGAATTCGTTGGGGATCGGGAATGAGCAGAATGTATCAGTATGAGCAAACCCAAAGCAGAATTGGCGGAACCCTATGGGATAAACCAATGCTATACCTCGAAAACTCGCCTGTATTTATGGCTCCAAAAGTGAATACCCCATTGCTAATCATGCACAACGATAACGATGGGGCAGTTCCGTGGTATCAAGGAATTGAATACTTTATGGCATTATACCGTTTAAATAAGCCCGTTTGGATGCTCACCTACAATGGTATGGAACACAACCTAGAATCGAAATACTGGGCCAACCGTATCGACCTTAGCACAAGAATGTTCCATTTCTTTAACCATTACCTAAAAGACGAAACGCCCCCACCATGGATTACCAAGGGGGTTCCGGCCATTGAAAAGGGAGAGAATTTAGGTTATTAGTACTTTGCGCCAGCTGTAGAAGCCGAGAAGTACTTGATGTCTTCGCCAATAATATCCGACAATAGGTTATCGGCTAGGCGACTAGCACCTAATCTTAGCCACTTATTGTTAAGCCATTTCTCGCCCAAAACCTCCTCAACAATGGAGTAGAAGTAAACGGCATCAAAAGAGCTTACCATGCCTCCGGCGGGCTTAATTCCAACCATACGCCCGGTTGCCTCATAATAATCCTTAGCCGCCTGACACATAACGTAAAGCGCTTCGGGGGTTGCTGCAACATCAATTTTACCGGTTGATGTTTTAATAAAGTCGGCACCAGCCTCCATAGCCAAAAATGATGCTAACCTAACTTCCTCTAAACTAGGCATTGCGCCAGTTTCAAGAATAACCTTAACCCTTGCATCGCCAGCAACCTCTTTAATTAGCTGCAGTTCGTTAAATACCGTAAAATAATCACCCTCTAAAAAATAGCCCAATGATATTACCACATCTAACTCATCGGCACCCATATCTAGACACATCTGGCATTCCGATAACTTAATATCGATAAATGTTTGCGATGCAGGAAAACCTGCAGCTACCGATGCAATTTTAACATCTTTGTCGATAAGCGTTTGCCTAACGGCTGCAACCAAGCTGGGATAAACGCAAATTGCAGCAACATTGGGTACCTGAGGGTAAACCTTTCTCAATTCATTAACCCTTTGGGCAAAAAGTTCGCCACGCTCAACGCTATCGGTCGAGTTTAGGGTTGTTAAATCGATTAGGTTAAAGCATTTTTTTAGCAACTCCTTATCGCTCTTTGCTCGGGTTTCTGCTTTGGATTTTAGTTTTGCTATTGCGACCAAAACTGCCTTATCATCTACCTCAATACTAAATTTTCCTTCAATGGGATTTGTCATATCAAAAAGTTTTATCTGCTATAAAATTACGAAAATTATCAATAATACGGTTTTCTATTATCTAAGCTTAGGGTTTTTTAAATGCCTATGGGCATCGCGAGTATTGCGCTTATGCATGGCTCTTTGCATTGCTTGAGTAAGGTCAACCCCCGTTTGATTGGCTATACACACCAGCACAAACAGAACATCGGCCAGCTCTTCCTCCAAATTATCGGTCTGCTCGCCTTCCTTAAAGGATTGATCGCCGTATGTTCTGGTAATAATGCGAGCCAATTCACCAACCTCCTCAATGAGCACACCCAGGTTAGTTAACTCACTAAAATACCTAACCCCTTTTTGTTGTATCCATTGGTCAACCTCAACCTGAAGTTGCTTTATGCTGATATCGGACATCACTCCTTATTTTTAGTGTCGATAAAAAGGGTAACAGGGCCATCGTTTTCAAGCGATACAAGCATCTCAGCACCAAAGATACCCTCTCC
>CALGIR010000140.1 GCA_937915475.1 uncultured Bacteroidales bacterium | reverse complement strand
CACTCTTTCCCTACACGACGCTCTTCCGATCTAGATAATATCCCAATGGGTGCCCAGAGTTTTGCGGTAACCTATTGGTTCGAAGAAAAGGAGCCAACCATTGTATACCCTTATGATGGTGTTGTTCTTAGTCCTGGCCAAGTTGAGCGTTTAACATGGAACTCAGCACCAAATTCTGGTGAATACACTGCTGAAATATCTATTGATAATGGACAGTCCTGGAGTACAATTGGCTCTGGTGAACTTTCTAATGGTGGAGTAGATTTTACTGTGCCAGAGGCAGCTACAGCCAATTCGTTTATTCGTTTACTAGTTGATGGGGAGCAAATTTTATCAAAGAAATTTTCTATTCTCCAAACTCCTACTAATCTTAAAGCTACCACAGGTTATAAAGAGATTACTTTAACCTGGGATTTAGTAGAAGATGCCTCATCATACGATGTGTTTAAGGTTGAGAATGCTGAACTGGTTTTAATGAGTAATGTAACAACCAATCAGTATCTCTTTGAAGATTTAGAGGTTAATAAAAAAGTTTTCATGACAGTTCGAGCTCGCATGGATTCTGAGTCTGTTATTGGCGAGCGAGCTAAAGCAATTGCAGCCGCATCAATTCCTCTTTACGATTTGGGCGTTGTAGCTATGCATAGCCCTGTTTCGGGATGCCATTTAACTTCATCGGAAAGCCTTCGAGTAGCTGTAAAAAACTTTGGAGAATATACCTATAGTGCTGGTGATAAGATCCCTGTTGCTTACACTCTAAATAATGGTGGTGTTAATCGCGATACCATTATACTTACCGAAGCGTTACCCCGCAATGCAACGGTAAACTTTACTTTTAAGAAGAAAGCCTACATGTCAATTCCAAAAGCTTATTCATTTAAGGTTTGGACTGCTTTGCAAGCTGATAATATTATTACAACCAATGACACGCTTATCCGACGCGTTGAAAACTATAATCCCATAAGTACTTTCCCCTACAGGCAAAATTTTGATGATATGCCTGATTTACAGGGTCAGATTATTAATGGGGTTTTTGATCCAGTCTACTTATCAGCGGGTTGGGATAACGACCATGAAAATGATGACTTTGAGTGGTGGCCAAATGCACTTGAAACACTTATAGATGGTACCGGACCCAGTGCCGATCACACTTCTGGTGAAGGGAAATATCTGTATACAGAATCTTCGTTTCTTGAAGGGCAGGTGGGTGAACTGTACCTACTCTCACCTTGTTTTGATCTTGCTGCAATAGCACAGCCAACCATGTACTTTTGGTACCATGCTTTTTCCGAATCATTAGAAATGGGATCATTGCATTTAGATGCATACGTATATGGCACTCAGGAGTGGATGCTAGATATAATGCCCGCTATTGTTGGAAGTCAGGGAGATAAGTGGAAACTACAAATAGTTGATTTGATGGATTTCCGTTACCTAGGCTCGGTTAAGTTCCGTTTTAGGGTAGTAACCTCAACAACTGAGCATAACGCTTTTGCCATTGATGATTTTAAGATTTCCGATAGATACACTAACGATCTTTCGACTATTTCCATATCACCTTCAGCAGGTGAGGGTATTCTCACAGCAGACGAGACTATTAATATTGAACTGGTAAACTATGGTAGGGCTGCGCTTGCAGAGGCAACCTCAATTCCTGTAGGGTTTAGCATAAACGATACGCTTACTGTTCATGAAAATTTTGTTCTTCCTTACGAATTCAACTTTGCCGATACCATTGCAGTTTCCTTTAATCAAAGGGTTAACCTCGAAGGGCTGGATAAGCGTTTTAGCGTAGATGCATGGGTGGCAATGCCAAGTGATGGGGATAGATTAAACGACTCAATTGTTGGGCATAAAGTGCAAACTTATACCGAAGTGTGGAGCAAGTGCTTTGCAGGAGTTAGTCCCACAGGCATAGGCAATTTTTACTTCGATGGTATTCATGAGTCGCAAAGTATTCGGAACTATGGAACCATTTGTGGCGAGACGGGTACCGATGGGTACTCATTGGTTTCAAACCAGCGGAGTGTTGTTTATAAAGGATACGACTACGATATGGGAGTTCAAGCCATAATTGTTCCCGACTTTTGGACATGGCCATCCTTTGGTCAGTTTATAAAGGTTTGGATTGATTTCAATAGAGATGGTTATCTGTCTGATGACGAGATAGTTTATGAGAATGATTCCCGTTCGTTGCTTTTCGAAGAAACAACAATTCATATTCCTGTAGATGCAGAGCTTGGACCAACCCGATTGAGGGTTAGAAGTTCGTATCACGCCAATGAGATAATGGTTCCGGATGCAGCAAATAGCGTTATTCGTTTTGGCGAAACCGAAGATTATATCATTGAGATTAAAGAGTACCCAAAAGTTGACTTAGAGGTCTTATCACTAACAACACCTCTATCTCAAGTGGGAATGGGGAATCAGGAAAAAATATCCGTAAACCTACGCACCCTTGGTAGCGATCCCTTAACTATGGGCACTCAGTTGCCATTCCAAATAAGCATAAATGGGGCTGAAAGCCAAGAGGCAATTGCAGCAACAATCCAGTTGTATGAGATGGGTGATGAGTTTAGTGTTGAACTTCCAACGGACTTTGATTTTTCTGAAGTTGGCTCATATAGAATATCAGTAGTAAATGCATTTGAGGCGGATACCGATCCAGTAAACGATACCACATTTGCTGTGGTTACTAACATGAAAAAGGTAAGTGCAGCTGACTATTCCGAAGATTTTGAGAATGGGGTTCAGGGTTGGTGGGATGGTTCCGTTCTACCAGAAGCCGTTTGGGAGCATGGTAAACCAAATAAGCCTAACCTTAACGCAGCTTATTCTGGCGATAATGCATGGATAACAAAGCTGACTGGAGAATATCCTGCAGAAACTGAAGCTATTCTGTGCTCGCCCATATTTGATTTTACTTCCATTACCAATCCTTACCTTACTATAATGCTCAACATTAAAACTGAGGAAGCTTTTGATGGTATGATCCTAGAAGCGTCAGTTGATGGCGAAACATGGAGCAAGATTAATGGTGGTGATGCACTTTACAATTACAAAACAACCCAGCAGAGCTGGGATTTAGGTGCCCCTTGGTGGAGTGGATATAGCGCTGGGTGGAAGCAGTTTGGTGTGTCTTTAGCAGACTATGTTGGGGAATCTGATGTAATGTTCCGTTTTAGGTTCCGTACCGATATATATGTTAACGATGAGGGAATTGCTATTGATAATTTTACTATAGCAGAGTCCAAGCCAAATGTTAAGATAAAAAACTTAATTACACCTGTAGCAACTGGAAGCACACTTACTGATGCTGAAAAGGTGTCGTTTACCATCGAAAATATTGGTAATACAGTAATACCTTCTAAAGAAAAAATAGTTATTGGTAAAACATTTAACGGGGAAACCACTAGGCATAACCATACGTTAAATAAGCCTATTAGGACTGGAGAACAGTATCTAGTGACTATTCCGCAAACTGTTGATATGAGTGCTGGAGGGGTTCATTTAATAACTGTTTTTGTCGAAATGGACGGTGATGTTGATACTAGCGATAACTCCAAGGAATTTTCAGTACAATCTGTCACTTCGGATGTTGATTATCTAAATGAAAATGAACTCACTGTTTACCCAAATCCTGGGAAAGGTTTGTTCAACGTAACTCTACCTAGTGGGCATTCAAGCCTTTCATGGAAGGTATTTGCCGTAACCGGCAACCTGCTTACTCAGGGAAGTTTCAATGGTTTATCAACCGATCAAATCAACTTAACACATCTTGCGCCTGGTACATACCTGCTGCAGGTTTATGGCAACAGTTTTAACCAGACTATAAAGCTTATTGTATACTAATAATACAGGATGATGCTCTGTTTACTATATATGCAGAGCATCATCTTGCTTAACTAATAATCACAAACTAAATCTTAAATATCATGAGAAAAAGTTTTACTTTACGAAACATGGTGGCTATACCAGCTCTTTTTAAAAAGAGAATAACCAGAGGTGTAGCAATATTCGCCATGGTTGTTTTACCGTCATTAAATGCGGTATCGCAAAATTTACAGCCTCTACCCATTAGTTGCGATTTTGAAGGGTTCTCAGGTGTAAACCTTCACGAGATTTGTCCTGGGTGGGACGAAGGATCTGGGTATCCTAAACCAACCCTAGGCTCAGGTGGCTGGTTTGAATCCGATATACTATACCCTACAACATGCGCAGGTATTAATGTTTATGGAATAGGGAAACACAATTGGATTGTTACTCCATACTTTAGCGTAACAGAGAATACTATTGTGCGCTTTGATGCTGCAATGACCCTTAAGCATGACGAGCCTCGTCCAAGTAGTTTTGGAAATGACGATAAGTTTGCGGTAATGGTTTCTGATGACGGAGGGAACACATACACCCCTGCTTTCGAATTTACTGCAACTTCAGAAGCAAAGCTTACAATGGATATGCAAACCTGGACAGTTGACCTAAGTACGTATGCAGGAAAAAACGTAATCGTTGGTTTCTACGCAACTACAGGGAATATGGATAATGGATATTTTGCGTTGCATCTCGACGATATTCTAATAAAGGATAAGTCGCAGGTTGATGCTGCTGTAGTTAGCATCGTAAGTCCAACTACAGATAGTTTCTTAACAGATGAAACTCCGATAAAAGTAATTGTAAAAAATGATGGGCTTACCCCTATAGAGAATGTTCCCGTTAGGTTCAAAATTCGCGGAGCAGAAACAGAAAACATCTTTAGTGTTGTTTCCAAAAATCTTGCGCCTGAGGAAGAGTTTGAGCTTGATTTTGGTACTTACGACTTTTCGGCATGGGGCAATTACTCCATTTCTGCAGTTACGGAGTTGGACGGAGATCAGGATGCTGCAAACAACGCTGTAGAGGTTAATCTTGTTAATATAGAACCTAAGATTTTACCCCTACCAAAGCTAGATTTTACCGATTCTTACGACAGAATAAACTTTTACGAGGGTTGGGATGAAGCACGTGGCGAGGAACGTCCGCTGGTTTATATGAATGTTGACTGGCAAAGCGATAAGCATGTTGGTACTGGCGAATATGGGTTTAGCGTTTATTTTGTAGCATTGGGCACTTGCGATTGGATTGTTAGCCCAAGTTTTATTGCCACATCTAACGCAAAAATCGCCTTCGATTATGCTATTACCTACGATGATGGAGTTAGTAGCATGGGGAGTGATGATAAGCTCATAGTATTTGTTACTGATGATAATGGTGAAACATGGAATGATCTTGCTGAAATTAACAAAAGTTCCACTATTTCTGAGACAGAATGGAGTAAGCTATTTGTAGATTTATCGGACTATGACGGGAAAGCTGTTCGCATAGCCTTGCAGGCAACCACAGGCGTTGCTCTAGATTCAGAATCATACCTTATCTATATCGATAATCTGGAAGTTGCCAACATTCATTCTCACGATATTGCTCCAGTAAAAGTAGTATCACCACAAACTCCTTCAGCATTTGGCTCAACCGAAACAATCTCCGTTCTTGTTAAGAACGAAGGCTCAAGTGATGTTCAAGACTTCGGAATCAGCTATAAAATAGGATCATCAAATACGGTAACAGAGCAAGTTTCGCTATTGATTCCAGCACGCGAGGAACGCCTGTATACTTTTGATACTAAAGCAGATTTGAGCGGAAGCCAAAGCGCTAATATTACGATAACCACTAATTTAACAAATGATGAGGATGCTTCAAACAACTCTTTGTCTACAGAGCTTTCGGCAATGCTCATTGATCTTGCCGAGGTAGGTCAGTACGAAACAAGTTTCGAAAACGCCTTAGAGCTGAAAGGGTGGAGCGTTCAGGATGCTAACCAAGATGGGCGAGAATGGTTTCTTACGACTGTTCCCCGACAAGTGTTTGAGGGTGATTACGCCTACTCATACTCATCAAAAAGGACAAATTCTCCTTCAAACGACTGGCTGTTTAGCCCTGCTCTTTCTATGAAAGCCGATGAGGAATATATTCTTTCATTCTATTTTAAGGCAAATGCAACAGGATTCCCCGAGAGTTTAAGGATAACTTATTCAAGTGAGCAAAATGAAAATTCCCTTGTGGAAGAGATTCTGGATCTTGGAGAGGTTACTAACGGGGAGTACATGCAAGCAACTATTGAGTTTGTTGTTGTGGCCGATGGAGATTACCATTTAGGTTGGCATATTTACCAGTCAATGAATGGGATGGGACTTGAAATTGATAATGTTTCAGTACATCAGGTACAAGATAATGATATTAAAGTAAACCATATTCAGGTTCCACGTAAAAAGTTAGAGGGCTCGGCTCAGCTAGCTAATATTGATGAGATAAAGGTTGAGGTTGAAAACATTGGGCGTAACAGCGTAAGTGCATTCGACTTAAGCATTGAGGTTGATGGTGGTAGTGCGATAACCCAATCGTTTACAGAGCCATTAATGGCTGGGAAAAAACGTTACTTCTCAGTAAACGAGGGTCTGGATCTTGATCCTAACGGAATTTATGATGTAAAGGTTTGGTCAAGCCTCGATACCGATTTAAACTATAATAACGATACAATTGTTGGCCACGTTAATTTAGCCGAGTATTCTACAAGTTTTGAGGCCACCGACGATTCTAGCGAATGGACCTTCGAGGATCTTGCTGGTCCTGAATATACTTGGGCCATTGTGAATGAAAGTAGGTATGCACGTACTGGTAAGCAGGCTTGGAAATTACATACCGATAGGCATGCTCAAATTGCCAACGACGACTGGCTTTTTTCAGAGCCATTTTACCTTGAAGAGGGTAAGTGCTATAAGGTAGGTTTCTGGTATAATCCTCTATACTCTCAGGATAGCCTTGTTTTTGCAATGGGCGATGGAAATGCTGCAGTAAGCATGACCCAGATTATTAAAGATTTTGGTTCTATTGGCAACGGCTCAACTGACCTATGGAGTAATTATGAGATTAGTATTAGCGTAGAAACTACAGGCAGTTATTACTTTGGATGGCGTGGCTATGGCGATCTTAGAAAGATGAGTCGTTACAATTTGTATATTGATGATTTTTATTTTGAAGAGCAGACAAACTTTGAGGTTACTGCAGATTTTAGCGTACTGGTTCTCGACAAGGAGGTTGCCTTTGAAGCTTCAGGTGAGAATATTGAAACGTATAGTTGGGATTTAGGAGATGGAAACACCTCTATAGAGAAAGCATTTACTAATACCTATGCCGATTACGGAACCTATGATGTAACCCTAGTTGCTTCAAATAACTGTTCCTCTAAAGAGGTTACAAAGCAGGTAACTATTGTTAATAATGTTGATGCAAACTTTACTTACTCAGTAGATAACCTGGCTGTAACGTTTACATTTACAGGCGAAAATGGTGTTGCCTATTTCTGGGATTTTGGTGATGATAATTTCTCAAGTGAGATGGAGCCAACTCATACCTATGCAGAATCGGGTAATTATGAAGTAACCTTAACGGTCATTGGGGCAACAGGTGCTGATACTTTTAGTCAGCAGGTTGAGGTAAGTGCAGGAACTTCCGTTCCTACAACTCAGCTATCAAATGGAGGGGTACATCCAAATCCTGTAACCGATCAGCTGAAAATTTCGTTGCCAGCCGGTTATGAAATTTCAAAAATCAGCATATTCAATGCCATAGGTAAAGAGGTGCTGTCAAGCGTATCTACTTATGGTTCTAACTCCATCAATATGGGTAAGTTACCTAGTGGAGTGTATATTGTTTCTGTTAATTCTGTTCAAGGTGAAGTTTTTACGTACAGAGTAGTTAAGTAGTAGTTTTTTTAGGGCAAGGGTAGTTCCCTTGCCCTTTTTTTACAAACCAAAAACCAAATCATTATGAAAAATCTTTACAATTTAATGTTTGGGTTTGTCCTAGTTCTATTCTCGCTTTCGGTGAGTGGACAAACCATAGATCAGAGCTTTGACTCTGATATAATCCCATATGGATGGGAAAATGACGATACCAACGATGCCGATTGGATCTTTACAGACAAGGATAATAATGGCCCTTCTGCCGATCATTCTGGCACAGGTTATTTTGCATTTGTTGACTCTCGTTATATATCACAGGGTAATGTATTAAAACTTATTACCCCTCGGTTAGATTTAACATCAGGAAGCACAACCCTTGATTACTGGTTATACCTAAAAAGGACAGATTATGGTGGTAATGTACTTATACCATTATTTGTTGATGTTTCTGTAGACGGTGACGACTGGATTAATCTTAGAGAGCACAAAAAAACAGAGAATTTTAATCAGTGGTTTAACTACACCATTGATCTTTCAGCATACAATACTTCAGATAATGTTCGTATTCGTTTCAGGGCTATAAGTTCTGGTCATGACTGGGATTCGGGCTATTGCTCTATAGGGTTGGATGATGTTACAGGGCCAAATCTATTCGTTCCTGAGCACGATGTGGCAATAATGTCTGTTGTTCCCGATTATATATATCGTAAAGATATTGATGGTAAATACATGGTGACCCTAAAAAACTGGGGAAGCACCGAGGAGACATTTAATTTATCCTATGAGTTGGAGGTTAATACTGATGTTCAGGGCTCTATTCCTGTATCAAACCTTGCAGCTGGAGAAACACGAGAAGTTGAAGTTTCTGTAAACTTTAATGCCGAACTTACCGACAACATAGTATTTACCGCCGATCTTGCTACGGATGAGTATTTAATTGGCAATACGTCAACTTTGGCGCTAAAGGTGCATCCTACTACCATTCTTGTTTCCGAGAGTTTCGATACGTTTAAGGGTGATGTATCTCCCTACGGATGGACTCAGGCTAAAGGTTTACCCACAGAGACACTTACCTATGGTTCCTCTGGTTGGAAAGAAACTTCCTATTATGTTAATACTCCCCCTCAGGCCATTTATTTTGGCTTTAGCAAATACAATTCATCTGTTATTGCCGACTGGGTTATCTCTCATCCAGTAAACACGATTGGAGAGGGAGATCTTCGGGTTTCGTTCTCGTTAATGGCTAATGGTGTAGCACTTGCCGATGATGATTCGCTAAGTGTTATGTACACAACAGACGATGGTGCATCGTGGAGTTTCGCAGGCTCAATTAAAGGCGATAATTTCTCGCCTAATGTTTGGTCTAAGTACTACTTCCCGCTTCAGGGAGCTGAGTCAGCAAACCTAAGGGTTGCACTTTATGCATTAGATAACATTGATGGTTTGACCACAAGTTTATACATTGATGATTTTACTCTTGAAGTGGCACCCGATTACGACTACGCCATGTTGCCTGTATCAATGGCGGCAGGTGCAATGCGCGATACTATAATGTTTACAGATACAGAGTTGAGTGTAAGAGGTATTGTTACTAACTACGGACTAAATGCGGAATCGGTTCCTGTTAAATGGATCTTAGTTGAGGATGCTCAAACGGGTAGCCAGTCTGTTACTGCTGGGGCGTTTGGCGAACAAACACCTGTTACATTCACCCAAACGTTAACCACACCATCGGATGAAGGGTATTATACCCTAAAGATATTTACCGATTATGCTAATGACTCTGATAGAACCAATGATACTGTTACAGTAAAACTTGGGGTTTACTCTCCATATACAGATTTTGTTGAGTCGTTTGACGAAAGCAAGGAAATGCCCTTAGGCTGGAGTTCGCTTATGCCGATGGGAATCAATGCATTATCAATTCAAACTGCTTACGCAAGATCGGCTCCTAACTCTGTAAAAATTAACACTAGTAATACTCCATATAATACAATGCTCGTTTCACCAGCGGTAAACTTTGCCCCCGGTGAGTCGTTCCGCTTACGTTTCTGGATGAACGGTAATGCATCTGCTTCTGTTGAGGTAGGCCTGCTCGCCGATCCTTCTGACTCAACAACATTTACTAGCATAGAGAGTTTTGCGTTAGCCAAAGCTTGGACCTATCAGGAGAATGAAGTTGCAATTACGCATGAGCAGCTAGCTTACATAGCATTTAAATATACGTCAAAAGGTTCTACTGTTTATCTCGACGACATCTCGTTGGAATTGATAGCTCCATACGCTGTTGAGGTTTCTGCTCTTACCGAAGCTAAGTCTATTGCAGAGGGAGGAAACGTTACTTTTGCTGCAATAATATCTAATATGGGGTCGTTGTCAGAAACGTTTGACCTAGCGGTAACATCTGATCTTGTAACATCCATTTCCGATAAGGATGGTAATTCTATTAGTTCTATTTTACTAGATATTGGTGAAACCGATACTGTTTACGTGGCAGCAACGGCACCTGCTAGCGTTTCTACTCCCGAGGAAAAGCCTGTTTTATTAGCGGTTACCTCTCAGCAAGCAGAGGAAGCAACTGCTCAAGCAGAATTTTCTTTGTATTCTTATGAACCTTATGCCGAGTTAGAGCAAGGTTTTGAGTCAGGTACATCATTCCCGCTAGGATGGTTACCCATACAAACCCAAGATAATCTCATGAAGATTTACTCGTCATCCTATAACGCCAACTCGGGTGATCATTACCTTCATTTTTCAAATGCAAGCGAAACGGATATTGTAATGCTCGTAATGCCTGCAGTTCAGCAATATGCATTGTATCGCGTATCGTTGTATGCTAAGGGCAATCCTTCGTTCGAGATTGGCACGGTTTCCGATCCGTATCAGCCAGAAACATTTGTAAGTTTCTCTGATGTTTTAACAACTAGCTATAGTTACGATTACTATCAGTTTGACCTTGCGGCAACCGATGGTATAAAGTACATAGCAGTTAAGATGATTACTGATGGTAGCTATAACTCTCTTCAAGTTGATGACATAAGCGTAACTCCTGTTGGTGAATTTGAAATGGTATCAGAAATTACTGATCTTGGCAAAACATCTTTTGCAGGAGGATTTGCTTGGTATAATGTTGAAATAGATAATACAGGATATGGTAACGACATCTATGATCTAACTTCTTCATCAGACTGGACTACAGCAATTTTCGACGTGGTTGATGGCACAGAGATTAGCTCCGTAAGCATTGATGCAGGTGAACTAAATTCTGTTATGTTAAGGGTGGAGATTCCCGTTGAAGGAGTTATTGATGCCGAACTTGTAGATGCTTCAATTACTGTCGCATCACAGAATGGCGATGTGGAAACAACAAATACAGTTTCTACAATAGGATATAATCCCGTAGCTGAAATTGTTGAGAATTTTGATGAGAACTCAACCATGCCTCAATTCTGGATTGTGCATGACGGTAGTTCTTCTACTGCACGCATAAATACAAGCACATCAAATTCAAATAGTCCTAATAATAGCCTTAGTTTATACAGATCTAGCTATTCTGAGGTAGATCCACAAGTTGCTTTACCTGCATTGATTGGTGAAGCAAAATATCAGCTTAGCTACTGGGTTAAGGGTAGTTTGGGTGCAACCATACTTGTAGGTACTCTAGATGATCCCAACGATACTACTTCGTTTACTCAGCTAAGTTCTTATGAGGTATTTGGTGCTTATACCCAACAAAAATTCGATTTTAATGTTGCTGATGGTCCTACATGCCTGGTGTTTAAGAATGCCTCCAAGGGTACAACAATCTATGTTGATGATGTGGAGGTGTACGCTTACTCTTCAATGGATATTGTACCATCGCACGAATCGGACAATGTTCCAACTGAACAAATTATTACCATTGATTTCAGTAGAGCAGCAACTCTTCTCGATGGTGAGGAAATTACTAGTTCTAACGTGTCTAGCTTTGTAACCTTAAAAGATTTAACATCAGACGAGGCTTTGACTTTTACTGCAACGGTAAATGATACAAAAACAGAGATTGAGCTAGCGGCAGATTCTCCTTTTATTTCTGAGCACGAGATAGAAGTTTCTGTTACCGATTTGCTGGATGTTAATGGTCTTGAAATTACGGGTACTACATCTCAGTTTACCATTATCGATTTAAATGCTCCTGTGTGGTTAGATGGATATCCATCACTAGACTTAGTGTTAGACAATAGTGTAAAGGCAAGCATAATGCTTGATGAGGCCGCAACCTATTATTACATGCTTATAGGTTGCGGCCTCATCAAGCATTATGCTTGCCTTTACACTATT
>CALGIR010000139.1 GCA_937915475.1 uncultured Bacteroidales bacterium | reverse complement strand
AGCATTGCATAACCCGCATGTATATTGGTTTTATAATCAACGTTTTTAGAAAAAAAGTTTTCAACCTCAAACTGTTCGGTAGCGGTGTTGTAAATACTCATGGTGTTGGCATCATCCGATGAGCTAATATTTCCCTGGTATCCTGTCTCAAACTTACTCGATTTACCAAAAGGTAAGGTATAGTCAAGTTTAAAAGTAAGCCTATTGCCTGGGCTTTCACCAACCGATTTTTGTCCGTCATAAATTAAATCATTAGCATCGAATAGTAAGTTTTCCGACTCTTCCGAAAATTTATTATTACCCAACGACACCTGAGCTAAAATATTATGGTCTTTAGTATCAAACTCTTTACGATAATCCATGGTAACATGATGAAAAAATCCTCCCCTATCGCTATCCTCGGTACTATAGTATTCTAACACATCATTTGGTGCTGTCGACACCCATTCTTGATAAACCAAATCGGAGAAACCACCGCGACTTCTATCGCCAAACCTATAGCCAACGCTCAGGGTATTTTTTGCGTTGATGTTGTAATCGGCGCCAAGCCTAAAACCCCATGAGTACCCACCCCTATCAAACTCACCCAAACTATAACGGTAAAAAGTGGTATCATTCCTATAGGTTTCATTCCTGTTAATCGATTCGCCATACATTCCACGACGATTATAATCGGCACCAACTAAAAAACTAAACTTCTCCTTACGGTAGTTAATAATAAAATCGCCACCATACCTATTTTGCGTTCCACCACTGGCATTTACAACACCGCTCATCCCCTGGAGCCTGTTTTTTTTCATAATAATATTAATTATACCTGCCACCCCATCAGGGTCAAAGCGAGCTGAGGGATTGGTGATAATCTCAATATTCTCAATTTGGCTGGCAGGAATTTGGTTTAGCGCATCGTTAGCGTCCATAATGCTGGGTTTGCCATCAATTAGCAGAGTAAAGCTACCGCTCCCCCTAAGGCTAACATCACCCTCAATGCTAACCGTAATTGACGGAATATTTTCGAGCACCTCAACAGCTGAACCCGATGAAGAGGTGTGATGCTGGCTAACATTAATAACCTTTTTATCGATTTGATACTTCATTAAAGGCCTATCTGCCACAACGATAACCCCCTCAATATCGCTACTAGATGAAACAAGCAAAATTTGCCCAACATCAAACGAGCGCAATTGAGGTTTTACCTCAACATTGCCAATTCGTTTGCTGTAATAACCAATAAAAGTAACATCAACAAAATATTTCCCAGGCTCAACACCGTTAATTTTAAAAAAGCCTGTCTCATCGGTAATGGTTCCTGTAATTAGGATATTATCGCTTGCTCTTACTACTGAAACAGTTGCATACTCTAGCGGTTGCCTCATTAGTGAATCGTAAACAAATCCCTTAATGGCTCCCGGAGCTAAACTCTCTGCGGGGTCAACTGCAAAAATATTGGTTAGCAAGATTAATGAGAGCGAAAAGGTGAAAAACGTTTTAAGCATTACTATGGTTTTCTAATTATTAAACTATTTATTGTATGGCAAAAGTATATATTGATTCTGTAGAAAAACTGTTGCAATTCTACAGTAAATCTATTTCTTGTAACAAACAGTAGTTCTTTTGAATTGTTTAGCTTTCGCTAATCTACCTCTGGTGCAATAGTAAAGGAGTGGTGGTGATTGGCAAATGTATAGGTGATTTTCAGGTGATTTAAATCGCAAATCTGCTTAACCAAAGCAAGTCCCAAGCCTAGGGACGATTTTTCGTTACGACTTCGAATAAAGCGATTAAATATTTTTGAAGAATCGAAAGACAACGGCTCGCCATAGTTAGAGATAGTTAGGTTGCCATTGCTGGTACTAATTCGAACGGGGTGATTAGCAGGCGTGTAGCGCAGGACATTTTTGAGCAAGTTTTTAAACATTACATCAAAAAGCACAGGATCTAGGCTAAGCGTATGAGTTTCATCGAGGTCAACCTCTAGCCGTAATTTTTTCAGGCCGAACATCTCCTTTACGGTCTCGATATGCCTAGTAATAATGCTGAAAGTTTTTAGTACCTCTACCCTATTGTACTCGCCATTTTCAATTTTTGTAAGCAGATTAAGTGTGCTGCCCAAATTTGATAAATGCGTTGCCTCATCGTAAATTACCTTAACCGTTGATGCGTATCGGCCCATTAGCTCCTCATCGGAAATAAATACCTCGGTTTTGCTGCGAATAATGGCAAGCGGGGTTTGCATCTCATGTGCCATATTCTCTGTATACTCCTTAAGCTTCTTATAATCGCCCTCTATCCTACATATCATATTTTGAACCAGCACCTGCATCTTAATAAATTCAGAAGTTGATGTTTTTACGCTTGGCAGCTTTAGGTTATCCCCAATTTTATACCGAGACATTAAGGCTAACAGTTGATGAAATGGGCGAAACAAAAAACCCGAAAGGAAAAGGCTAAAAAGGGTTAGCATAAGAGCCAGCACGATAAAGGTATTTATTATGGTGCGTAAAATACCATGCCGAAACTTATCGAAATCGTTAATGTTTTTGTGCATTGTATATACAAAACGGCCTTTGCTGGTCTCAACCAGTATGGTTTTGGATCGAAACAACATTGGGTCGTCCATTTGACTAGCCACCATGGTTGTATCCTTAAACTGCGGATAATGCTCGGCAACAATACTCGTATTACCATCGACCCTAACCAAATCGTGCACTTTACTCAAATCTTTATGGTCCTCCTCAATATACTTAACCAACCGTCTCTCTCTACGGTTAAAATACACCTCGCTATCCTCGTCGAAAAAGTTGTTTGTACTTCTGATTATAAAGATAGCCGTGGCAAAAAAGGCTACTAAAATAAATAGGAGGTAAATAAAGGTTGTTTTGGTTAGCAACCGTGTTGCTTTCAACTTCATATTTTAGCGTTTATTCTTTTCAGTAAATTTGTACCCCATGCCGTAAACCGACGTAATTTGCCCCAGACTTTCTGCCTTCTGTAATTTTTTTCGCAAATTCTTTATGTGATTATAAATAAAGTCGAAGCTGTCGGACTGGTCGGCATGATCGCCCCAGAGGTGTTCCACAATACTTTCCTTGGTAAGCACCCTGTTTTTATTGTACATAAAGTACACCAGTAAATCAAACTCTTTGCGGGTTAACTCAATGGTTTCGCCGTTAACCATCACTTCAAACGACATTAGGTTAATGGCAATATTGCCTAACTCGAGCAAATTACTGCCATCGCCGTTTTTGCGCCGCAAAATTGACCTTACCCGAGCATTTAGCTCCGCTTTATGAAAAGGTTTGGTAATGTAATCATCGGCGCCCAGCTCTAAACCCGTAACCTTATCCTCAATAGCGTTTCGGGCTGTTACAATTAAAAAACCCATCTCCAGTTTATTCGCCTTGGCCTCACGAATTAGTTCAAGACCACTCCCATCGGGTAATCCCAAATCGAGTATAACCAAATCGTACGAGTAATCGAAAATTTTTTGCTGGGCTGTTTTTAAGTTGTAAGCAACCTCAACCAGAAAACCATTGCTGGTAAAAAAATTAACCATATCAGACGATAACTCGGCATTATCTTCAACAATTAACAACTTCATTGTATTGAATTTGGTATCAAATATATAACCTAATCCTGTAGAAAATCTAATGTGTAAAACTAATTTTGTTTGGTAACGCTAAATATGGCTGTTGCCTTTTAGTCGTTGGCTACAGGTTATTGGAATTTTGCATATCAATTTATCGGTAGCTTCGAGAGCCTTAGCTACCAAGGTGCTTGAGGCTCTCGAGGGCACCTCGTTGACCATTCGAACACGCAAACTTTACAAAGTTTGAACTATATAAACTTTTAAGTTGCCCCACCCTAAACAACATATATTTCAGAAATCTTCCTATTTTTGGGCATCAATAGCTAAACCGCATAAAAATGAACTCATTTGGTAGGGTTTTTCGCATTTCAGTTTTTGGCGAATCGCATGGGTCCACCGTAGGCGTTACCATTGATGGTGTGCCAGCGGGCATAAAACTTAGCATTGATGATTTTACACCCGACTTAACACGACGAAAATCGGGCGCCACGGGCACAACTCCACGCATCGAAAGCGATACCCCCGAAATTATTTCGGGATGGTTTAACGGGCATACCACAGGAGCTCCCCTAACCATTCTGTTTAAAAACACCAATACTCAATCGGCCGATTATGGTAACATTGCCAAAACTCCACGCCCTGGGCATGCCGACTTTGCAGCACATTTACGATTCAGGGGGTTTAACGATTTTCGTGGTGGTGGTCATTTCTCGGGTAGGCTTACGCTTGCGCTAGTGGCTGCGGGTGTTGTGGCTAAAAAGATGCTTGATGGAATTAACATCTCGGCACAAATACTCTCGGTTGGAGGTAGTAGCAATATCGAAAAAACCATTGATACTGCATTAAGTAAAGGCGACTCAGTTGGCGGAATTGTTGAGTGCAAAGCAAAAGGCATGCCCGCTGGCTTAGGCGAACCATTCTTCGATTCAGTTGAATCGACAATTAGCCACCTTGCCTTTGCCGTTCCGGCAATTAAGGGCATTGAGTTTGGCGCTGGGTTTGCTGCTGCTACAATGACGGGTTCGCTGCACAACGACCCGATTATTGATGATACGGGGAGAACATCAACAAACAACGCCGGAGGCATTACCGGCGGGTTAACCAACGGGAATGACCTAGTTTTCAGGGTTGCCGTAAAACCAACATCAAGTATTGGCATAAAGCAAAACACCTTTAGCCTTGAAACTGGCAGAGTTGAAGAATTGGTAATAAAAGGACGCCACGACGCTTGCATTGCACTTCGTGTGCCCGTTGTAATTGAGGCAATAACGGCCATTGCTCTTGCCGATTTTATGATGCTCTGGAAAGCTTCAAATCTATAATCCCCCCGTAATAACCATATATTTTCGATACAGTTAATTGAACAACTGTATCGAAATATTATGGATTCAGATGATACAAAATCATAATAATTGGGCTGCAAATCAAAGGGATAGAAATTAAAGTTTAATGCATTGTTTAGGAATGGAATTATGTTGTCCAATTCACTAAATACTAAATGCTTAACAACATTTTATAATCTGCAAATTTTACCTAACTTTGTCTTTGCAATACAATTCCCAAGTGTCTATTTATCAATAAAATACATTATACAATGGCAAAAAACAAGAAGTTTATAACCTGTGATGGAAACTATGCTGCATCACACATCGCTTATATGTTCAGTGAAGTTGCAGCAATATACCCAATCACCCCTTCGTCAACAATGGCTGAATACATTGATGAGTGGGCTTCTTTTGGCAGGAAAAATATTTTTGGCGAAACCGTAAAAGTTACCGAAATGCAATCGGAAGCTGGGGCTGCTGGTGCGCTTCACGGCTCACTACAGGCTGGTGCGCTTACAACAACCTACACAGCCTCACAGGGACTTTTACTGATGATTCCCAACATGTATAAAATTGCTGGAGAGCTTCTCCCTGGCGTTTTCCATGTTACCGCTCGTAGCCTTGCTGCGCAAGCGCTTTCAATTTTTGGCGACCATAGCGACGTAATGAGCACTCGTCAGACTGGTTTTGCGATGCTAGCCACTGGTAGTGTTCAAGAAGTAATGGATTTAGCTGCCGTTGCACACCTTGCATCCATTAAATCAAGGATTCCATTTATGCATTTCTTCGACGGATTCCGAACATCTCACGAAATTCAGAAAATTGAGGTGCTTGAGATGGAGAAAATTGCAGGCTTGGTTGACCACAAAGCACTTCAGGCATTCCGTGATCGTGCACTAAACCCCGAGAACCCTGTAACCCGCGGTACTGCCCAAAACCCCGACATTTACTTCCAAACACGCGAAGCAGCCAACAAGTACTATGATGCCCTACCAGATATTGTAGAAGACTACATGAAGCAGCTTTCGGAAATTACCGGTCGTAGATACGATCTGTTCGATTACTACGGCGACCCTAATGCTGAAAATATTATCGTAGCAATGGGATCTGTAACCGACACAATAAAGGAGGTTATTGATCACCTAGTAGCTAAGGGCGAAAAAGTTGGCTTAATTGCAGTACACCTTTACCGTCCTTTCTCCGCAAAACATTTCTTTAAAGCTTTCCCAAAGAGTGTGAAGAGAATTACAGTTCTCGATCGCACTAAGGAAACCGGAGCAAATGGAGATCCGCTATACCTTGACGTACAAGAACTTTTCTACGGAAAAGAGAATGCTCCCATCATTGTTGGTGGCCGTTATGGTTTAAGTTCTAAGGATACGACTCCTGCACAAATCATCTCAGTGTTCGACAACCTAAAGATGAACGAGCCCAAGAATCAGTTCACCGTGGGTATTGTTGATGATGTTACCTATAGATCATTGCCACTTGGCGAAGAAATTAGCCTTGCCGATAGGGATACATTCCAGGGCAAATTCTACGGATTAGGTTCCGATGGTACTGTTGGTGCTAACAAAAACTCTATTAAAATTATTGGCGAAAATACCGATAAGTATTGCCAAGCTTACTTTGCATACGACTCAAAAAAATCGGGTGGTATAACCACTTCGCATCTTCGTTTTGGTGACAAGCCAATTCGCTCGCCATACCTTGTAAACACACCCGACTTTGTGGCTTGCCACGTACCTGCTTATCTCGGGAAATACGATATGCTAAGGGGAATTCGCAAAGGCGGAACATTCCTACTAAACAGCATTTGGGATGCCGAAGAAACTAAGGCGCACCTACCCAACTCTGTTAAACGAGTTCTGGCTCAAAAAGAGGTGAACCTATATATTATTAATGCTACGGAAATTGCTGAAGAGATTGGCCTTGGTACAAGGACAAACACGATTATGCAAAGCGCATTCTTCAAAATCTCAGAGGTTATTCCCTACGATTTGGCTGTTAAGGCAATGAAAGATGCTGTTGACAGTAGTTTTGGTCGCAAGGGTGAGGATGTGGTTACAATGAACTATGCCGCCATTGATAAAGGTGCCGCTGTAACAAAGGTTGATGTTCCTGCAGAATGGGCTAAACTTGATGCAGAGAAACCACAAACCATTCCAAATGCACCTGATTTTGTAAACAATATTGCCACCCCAATTAACAATCAAATGGGTGACGACCTACCTGTAAGCGCATTTATCGATCGCGAGGATGGTACCTTCCCTGCTGGACTTACCCAGTATGAAAAACGGGGTATTGCAGTTAACGTTCCCGAGTGGATTTCAGAGAACTGTATTCAGTGTAACCAGTGTTCATTCGTTTGCCCACACGCTGCTATTCGTCCATTCCTTTTAACTGATGAGGAATTGGCCAATGCTCCAGAAGAAACAGCAACCGTTAAGGGTAATGGTGGAACTAAAGAATACAACTACCGCATTCAGGTAAGCGCACTCGATTGTACAGGTTGTGGTAACTGTGTTGACGTTTGTCCTGCTAAAACCAAAGCCCTGGTAATGAAGCCACTTGAATCTCAAATGGCCGAGGCAGAGCGTTTTGACTACATGAACGATAAAGTTGGCTATAAGGATACAGTTCTTGCAAAGGATAGAAGTGTTAAAAACAGCCAATTTGCTCAACCTCTATTCGAGTTTAGCGGTGCATGTGCAGGTTGTGGTGAAACTCCATACATTAAAGCCATTACACAACTATACGGTGAGCGCATGATGGTTGCAAACGCAACAGGCTGCTCTTCAATTTATGGCGGCTCTGCTCCTTCAACTCCATACCGTGCAAACAAGGATGGGCACGGTGTAGCTTGGGCAAACTCACTATTTGAAGATAATGCCGAATATGGCTTTGGAATGGCTACTGGTGTGAACAAGCTCAGGGATAGAATCTCTCAGCGAATTGAGCATGGTTTGGCCAATGGTTATAGTGATGCAACTAAAGAAGCAATGAGACTTTGGCTTGAAAATAGGGAAGATGCCGAAGGCTCAAAAGTGGCTTCAGCAAAACTAGTTACTGCCCTTGAAACTGAGAACGACGATTTGGCCAAGGAGCTACTCGCACTAAAACAGTACTTCGTTAAAAAATCGGTTTGGATTTTTGGTGGAGACGGTTGGGCATACGATATTGGCTTCGGCGGTTTGGACCACGTTATTGCATCGGGCGAGGATGTAAATATCCTTGTAATGGATACAGAGGTTTACTCAAATACTGGTGGACAAGCATCCAAGGCAACACCCATTGCAGCAGTTGCAAAATTTGCTGCATCGGGCAAAAAAATCCGCAAAAAGGATTTAGGCATGATGGCCATGAGCTATGGTTACGTTTACGTAGCACAAGTTGCAATGGGCGCAAGCCAAAATCAGTATTTCAAAACGCTTAAAGAGGCTGAATCATACCAAGGGCCAAGCTTAATTATTGCCTACTCTCCATGTATAAACCATGGAATTCGTAACGGGATGGGTGCCACACAACTGCAAGAGAAACTTGCTGTTGAAGCTGAGTCGGAAGAGCCACGTCTGAACTCC
>CALGIR010000138.1 GCA_937915475.1 uncultured Bacteroidales bacterium | reverse complement strand
TTAGCATGGACTAGCGTAGGTGGTGAGATTCTTTTTATTGAAACAAGCCTAAGCAAAGGGAAAGGGAAGCTTACAATTACGGGCAATCTGGGTGATGTAATGAAAGAGTCGGCCGTTATTGCGCTTCAGTACATAAAATCGAACAGCGAAAGATTAAACCTAGACCCCGATATTTTCGAGAAATGGGACGTGCATCTGCACGTACCCGAAGGGGCAATACCCAAAGACGGTCCTTCGGCTGGGATTACCATGATAACCTCACTGGCATCGGCCTTTACGCAACGGAAAATTCGAAAAAGCATTGCCATGACAGGCGAAATTACCCTGAGGGGTAAACTACTCCCCGTTGGCGGTATAAAAGAGAAAATTCTTGCAGCCAAGAGGGCAAACATTAGCCAAATAATTCTGTCGAAAGAAAATGAAAAGGACATCTCAGAGATTAAGGATATATACCTTAAGGGATTAACCTTCGAGTATTTTGATTGTATCGGGGATCTGCTGGATTACGCTCTGCTTAAAGAAAAGGTAAAGCAACCAGTTAAGATTATGTAATCAAATCCAAAATTACAAACATTAATTGCGACTTAGATTAGTCACTGATAAAAGGCTATATTTGAAGCCAAACAAATAGTCCTATGGAAAAAATTGCTGTATTCCCTGGTACCTTTGATCCCTTTACTGTTGGTCACGAAACCATTACTAAAAGAGCGCTTAGCCTTTTCGATAAAGTAGTTATTGCTGTTGGGAAAAATTTATCAAAAAAAACGCTTTTCACCCTTGAGCAAAGGCTTGCAATGATTAATGATATTTTTGCCAACGAACCCAAAATTGAGGTGCAAAGTTACGAAGGCCTGACCGTTGAGTTTTGCCATGACATTGGTGCCAAGTTTCTGATAAGGGGACTTAGAACCTCTGCCGACTTTGAGTACGAAAGGGCTATTGGGCAGGTTAACAAGGCTCTGAGGTCTGAAATTGAAACTGTTTTCCTTTTAACTTCGCCCGAGCATACGCCTATAAATTCCTCTATCATAAGGGATATTATTATAAACAATGGCGATGCTACAATATTTTTACCTAAAGCTATCAATATAAAAAAATACTTTAACCCCTAGCCTAGGGCAAACCCCAAAGCACTTATGCAAACCCGGTTTGTTTCACTACTCGTATTAATTGCCATTGCCATCGCACCAGCCGTTGCAGTAGGTCAGGTAACCCTAGTGGGCAATGCACCAACCTACAGCAACCAAACTATCGCATTTTATAGATACGCCGATTTAATTACCAATACCGAGGAGGTTCTGACAAAGTGTGAGGTTAACCCCGAAGGTGACTTCCAGTGTGAGCTAAATATTGATGAAATATCGTTTGTATACAGCACGCTTGGAGTTTATCGTACATACATTTTTGTTGAACCCGGTAAAACCTACCGTATTGTACTGCCCGAAAGTGAGCCAAAAACTGAGGCCCAGCGACTTAATCCATTCTTTAGCGAAACTGAAATTCACATTGGCATTGAGCAAGTGCAGCCAAACGATTTGAACTACCTTATCAGCTCATTTGATTTGGCTTTTAACGAAAACTTCGATCAAATAGTTAGGGAAGCATACAACGGGGCCGAGTCAATCTCTGCTGATTCATTAACCAATAGACTAGAGAAAAGGTTTAGCCAATACAATCACCCATTCTTTGAGGCCTATCGTACCTATAGATATGGGTTGCTAAAGCAGCTTGCGCTTATGCAACAATCACGAAGCATCTCCAAAAACTATTTTGCTAACAAGCCCATTCTGTACAACAACCGATCGTACATGGAACTCTTCAACCTACTGTACGACAAATACTTTCTATTCTTTGCCCGTTCGGGCAATGGTAACGATGTTTATGGCAACATTACGAATGAGCACAGCTACACAAATTTAAAACGAACGCTAGCCCATGACGATGTTTTAGCCAACGATACGCTTATGGAGATGGTTATACTAAAGGGTTTACACGACGGTTTTTTCGACGATAAATTTTCACGCAAGGCTTTGCTCTCCATCCTCGATTCGCTATACAGGAGCACAACCATTCCCGAACATTTGATGATTGCTGAGAATATCCGTTCAAAGGTAACCCGCCTTTTGGCAGGCTTTGTTCCTGCTCCTTTTGAACTATACTCAATTGATGGACAATTAATGTCGCTTAACGATTTTAAGGGAAAATACGTTTATCTTAACTTTTGTACAACCACAAGTTACTCGTGTTTACAAGAGTTTTCTCTCCTCGAGAAACTTTATGAGAAGCATAAGAAAAGGCTTGAGATTGTAACCATATCGGTGGACAGTGACATAAACGACCTAAGGAATTTCCTTGAACAAACTGAATACCAGTGGACTTTTCTACATTACGGTAACAAGCCGGAAATTATAAAAGATTTTGATATTAGAGCCTACCCTACCTACTTCCTAATTGGGCCCGATCGGCGGCTAATTCTCTCACCCGCTCCAACGCCACGTGAGAACTTTGAAATCCAGTTTTTTAACTACCTCCGATCCATAGGTGAAATCTAAACCAAACCTGCAGCTCTAAAAACCTCTTTTATTGATTCATAGGTGTTGGCTAAAACTCCTGGTAAATCATCAGAATTTACCCATATAGCATCGGTAATGCCTTCGTCAAGCTGTGGTGTAGTTTGGGTATCGCCCTTAGATCGGAAGAGCACACGTCTGAACTCCAGTCACTGACC
>CALGIR010000137.1 GCA_937915475.1 uncultured Bacteroidales bacterium | reverse complement strand
CTGCAAATGGCAATGTTTCCAGTAATTAAGGGTCATCCCTTCAATCTCGAGAATGGTATTGCCAATTACTACAAACATTGCCATTTGCAGTGCCGATAGGGCAAACAGGTAAGAAATTTTAGCGTTGAGGTAACTAAAGCGACTTAGGTTTAGGAACGATTCTCGTTCAAGTATCTTTTTATCGTTAAATATCTCTTCGGCGCTAACCATAAGCCCTATGAATAGCGATACCACTACACTCATAAAGAGGTAGGCTGGAATATTCTTATTCTCAGCAAAAATGTAGATATCGTTTGGAATGTACTTGGTGAAAAAAGCAAGTACAAATGCCAAGATGGGAGTTTCCAGCAGATTGATAATAACGTATTGTCTGTTGGCTAACTTTGATAATAGGTTGCGAATGCTAAAGACCTTAAACTGAACCTCGATATTGGGAATATTAAAAGGGTTTTGAGGTAGTTGTGCCTTGTGCTTTTTAGGTTTACAGTTTTGCTCAATCTCTTTCTTGTAAATGGTGTTCCATTCAATGGGGGCGTGTTGGCGTTTTTGAGTAACCGCTCCATTCTGGTCAATCACTTTTGCCTCAACAATTTCGAAGATTTGTTCGGGGTTAATGTTCCCACAGGTTGTACATCTACTTTCCGATGCGTTTACCCTAGTGGTCATGGTTTTAAAATATACAATAGCATCCTCGGGATCGCCTGTATATATAGGATAACCACCACGATCGAGCACCCATAGCTTATCAAGCAAACGGAAAACCTTTGATGAGGGTTGATGGATGTTAGTTATAACCAATCGCCCTTTGTTGGCCTGGTTTTTAAGCAAGTTCATCACCATAAGCGAGTCGCTTGACGATAATCCGCTGGTTGGCTCATCAACAAACAGTATGCTTGGCTCGCGCATAAGCTCTAAGCCAATGTTGAGTCGTTTTCGTTGTCCCCCGCTAATCATTTTGTTTAGGGGCGAGCCTACTTTAAAGCTCTGAATGTCCCATAGGTCTAAATCGTTGAGAATACTATTAACCGTTTGCCTTATTTCCTGCTCAGTAAATTTGCTAAAGCATAGTTTGGCGTTGTAGTAAAGGTTTTGGTAAACATTAAGCTCCTCAAACAGCAAATCGTCCTGCGGTACGTAACCTATTATTCCTTCAACTGCTCGCTTATCGCGATGAATATCAAACCCGTTTATTTCAACACACCCTTTATTGGGCTTAATTTTACCTGTTAAAATATTTAGCAATGTTGATTTCCCAACGCCGCTGCCCCCCATTATGCCTATCAGCTGCCCCGATTCTTCGGAAAAGTTGAAGGAGTGAATACCGTTTTCGCTATTGCGAAACTTAAAATCAACGTCCTTGGCTGTAAACACGATGTGTTGTCTTTGCTTATTTCCGTAATACCAGGATGTTAAATCGGTATAGTAAATAGGATCCGTTTTAGGACCCCGAATTATTGCGCCAATTTCCATTAGGTATGGCGTACCCGATTCTATGGTTGCACCATCGAGGTAAAGTTCAGCTGTACCGTGGTATAGAACAACAAAGGAGTTGATTGAATTAAGACGTAAAAAGCAGAGTTTCCCTTGTATTGTCTCATCTGTCCTAATCCTATTCTCTGTGACCTTTAGTTTACTTTCAATAGTAAGCAAACGTTCTGGGTCTATCTCATTACAATTTTTTTGAAAGATAAAAGACTTTAGTTCCTGTGCATCAATGGGGTCGATGCTGAAGGTTTTGGCAATAGTATCTATAATAACCTCTTCAATCTGAGTAATTATCAGGTCTTTGTATACGTACTCAAGAATTCTTAAAAGGACTAGTATCCTTTCGTTTTGGGGGAGTTCCTTACGCAGTTTTAGGCAAACCTGCTCAATAATCCGATGCTTATTTTGGTCATTGGCAGTTGATGCAGGGAAGTCGCGCTGATAGAAATTGAGATGATCATCAAATAGCACAAGATAATCACTAATAAACCTAAAACCGATATGCTTTATTAGTAGCGCTTTTACAAAGGTTCGTCCTTGACTCTCGGTTTCAGTAGCATTGGCAACTAAAGCATAAAGCTGAATTAGCGTGTTTAGAATGGCTTCTCTCATAGCAATAGTCCGAACTAGATATATTGGGATAACAATATATAAAGACTTGGTTGTTTTACAATTGCTGCATGATTATATATAAAAAAAGCCTGCATTTGCAGGCTTAAATATGGTGTGTAGGTTTACTAACCAACAATATCGGCACGAATATTTGAGACTTCACCTTCAATATCTTCAAACTGCTTTTGGGTTACAACCTCATCTTTAACCTCGTCAAAAATAACTTTTAACGGTTTAAGAGTTTCCATCATTTTGGCAATTACATCCTCATCAGCAAAGGGTTGCATAAGCTCATATAGTTTAGCTAGCGGCTCTTTCTGATTTGCGATGATGGTCATAAAATCGGCATTATTTTGGCTGGTAACAGCAATTTGGGTTGTAATATATAACCCTTCAATCCAGCTGCCACACATAACAAGTAGCGATACGTTATCTTTTTCCTCGTTAAGCAGAAACTCGTAGGTATCGTAAAACGAGTCGGTGATAATTTTGATAAGCTCATCCTTGTTATCAATGTTTTCCTCAACACGATTGGCTAAATCTTTATTAAAAGCTGTGGAAATCTGGAGGTCGTCAATTAGTTTTTTCGACACGTTGAGATAATTCATCGTTTCCTGCTTCATCTGATATG
>CALGIR010000136.1 GCA_937915475.1 uncultured Bacteroidales bacterium | reverse complement strand
GGCAGGTGACAGGCAGGCGTCAGGCGGGGAACATCCATGGAGCAGTCATTCTCCTGTGTGTTAAGGTCGTTAACATGAATGTTTCATCTACCTATAATATTGTAAGTTACATTGTTTCGATATCGGTTTATAATTTCCGATAGCCCCGCCACCGCACAAACCCCCTTTACAAATATAGCAACTTTAACTGTTTTGATGGCACACTCCTTTACTCACGGGTTGACTATCTGCTTAGCAAACAGTCAACCCATGAGTAATCTTAACCTTTTTGCGGTTTTGGCTTTTCATTAACCCGCTTCGTTACTATACGAGAGGACTCATCCAAAAAACGGATAAACAGGTTGTACAGATAAAGCTGGGTATAAAACAATAAATGTTGTTAAATTTGACTCACACAAAAGTAGGTAACAAACGGTTTACTGCTTAAGGAAACCTTGTGGTCATTTACACTCTATCTCGCAAAGGTAGTTTACTAACTTTCCATAATTATTTAGGCAAACAAAAGGGTAAAAAGCGCTTAATAGATGAAAAAAAATTTGAAAAGATTAGGAAAAGCCTACCCAGTTACGCTGTTTATTGTTGTAACAACTCTTGTATTTTCACTCCTTATTCTTAGTGCAAATTATTTTCATTACCCCGTAAATGGGGCTAAGGATTATATCTTTATTGCATTTCACTGGATAGCATCTACACTCGGCATTTTCTGTATTTTGTCCGTTCTAAACCTAAACAAATTCATATTTATACTATTCCCAATTCTCCTAACAACCTCTTCCGTAATTGCATACTTCACATGGCAGTATGATATCTCCATTAACTCAGCACTTATTGAATCAATCCTTTATACTGATGCGAATGAGGTGCAGAGCTATCTTTCGGTTCCGCTTGTACTAATTATGGCATTGTCGCTTATTGCAGGGATATATACAGTGTACAAGCGATTTAAGCTAAGACTAAAAATAAAAGATTTTTTCCTGATTATAGTTATCGCAAGTTTTGCGGGTCTTGTTTTCTTTTCCGTTAATAGGCTTAGGTTTAACACGCTGATGGTTCGCTCGCCCTTTTCACTCTATCTAGCTTCCAAACAATATTTTGATGAGAGGAAAGAGATACAAGCAAACCGATTTTTGCTTGGCGACAACGCTACAGCCAAAACCGATACAATTACTGTAGTTTTCGTAATAGGCGAAGCATTAAGGGCCGATCATGTTCAGATGAATGGCTACTACAGAACAACTATGCCTATGATTGAAGAACTGGGTGCCATTAATGCTTCGC
>CALGIR010000135.1 GCA_937915475.1 uncultured Bacteroidales bacterium | reverse complement strand
AACCCTTTGCCACATCTATATTAGACCAGCATCGTTATAAAAGGTGAGTTGTTGCGGAGTACCTCCCTGCGAAGGCATAATAAATACCTGGCGTGAACCACTGTACTCGGCCGAGAAGGCTATCCACTTACCATCGGGAGAGATTTTTGGAAAAAGTTCGAGCCCTTTGTGTGAGGTAAGCTGGCGGGCATCGCCTCCGTTGGAATCAACGGTCCAAATATCGCCTGCATAAACAAAAACAATCTGGTTGCCATTAATATTGGGGTAACGCAACATTCGGGCATCCTCATAGGCCATGCTGAGTTTAGGCATAATAGCCATTATGCTCAAAAGACCAATAATGCTAACAAATTTCTTCATATTAATTTTAGGGGTTTAGTATTTAGAATTAAACAAATTGTGCAGTTTTATGATTTGCTATTTTAATCTGATTAAACTATTTGACTCCAAGTTTGGCTTAAAGTTAAATTTTCATCCCAAAAGTTTAGCAAAGTTAAGGTTTTTTAAGAGTTTAGTATGAGAATTAGGGATAGGTATTAGGTAGTTGAAGAATTTGACCACTAACGACAAATCAGAAAGGCAAAGTGGTGACAGAGTACCAAGAAAATATTTTGAGACTGCCATAACTTACACTTCATGGCAAGCAAGAACGGCGAAGACATCTTTTTGGGGTCTAAAAATGGCACTAGCATTCACTACTGTTAACCAGTAATTGCTTATCGTTAATTAAGTGAAAACCCAATCTCCCTCCCCTAATTATCAGTTTCTCAGGTAAAAAACAGAAAAACTCCTCCAATTGCCAGAAGTGCCCCAACAAGTTCCTTGGGATTAAACTTCTCCTTCATTATAAATACGGAGAATGGTATGATAAGCACAGGAACAATTGACATAATTGCTGATGCCACACCAGTAGAGATAAACTTAATGGCCCATAATGAAAATGAAACGCCCAAAAAGGGTCCAAAAAAAGCACCAACTGACACCCAGCCAAGGGCTTTGCGTTGTTTTAGCGCCTTGCCCATATTACCCCATCTTCTCAGAAATGTAAAGATAATAGCAAAACCAACTATACCCGTTAGCACCCGAATTTGCACTGCAGAGAAAACATCATAATCGCCCATTCCATATTTGCTCAGAACTAACCCACCACCCTGACCAACCGCACCCCCAAATGCCAATAGCAAACCAGCAATAGGATACGAGAACTTTACCTTCTTTCGTCCTCTCGGCTTTTCTGGGTCGTCAATCTCTCTACGCAGAACAACTAAAGCAATTCCTGCAAAGGTTAAAAGCATGGCTATGCCCTGTTTAGGGGTCATGGTCTCACCAAGCCAAGCCCATCCAATTAGTGCAGCAATAGGCGGTGCCAGTGCCATAATAAGCATCGAGATGCGGGCACCCACTACAACATAGGCCTGGAATAACAACAAATCGCCCAGCACAAAGCCTACTAATCCTGAGATTGAAAGCCAAATCCAGTTGTGCATGCTCGCATCAGTAGGGAAAATAACTCCCCTCATTATCCACGAAAAAACACTTAAAAATATAAATGCTAAAGTAAGCCTTATAAGATTTACCGAAAGCGAGCCTATTTTTTTACCTGCCGACTCGAAGGCCAGCGCGGTTATTGTCCAAAAAAATGCGGTTAGTAGCGCAGCAAGTTCGCCCTTGTGGGCCATTAGAAAATCGTTTAGCATCACCTCTCTATTAATTGGCTTGTTTGACCTATATTGTATGCTGTTGGTTTAACATGAGGGGTAGACATTATTCAAATTTTGCAGTTCGTTATATTTGATGTAGGTTTATTGCAATGATTTGGTGAGAAAAAGCTAATTTTACATTAATAAAGCCTTTATGAATAAATTAGCAAAATATATTATACTCGGAACGGGTTTAGCTATTATCATCTTCCTACTTTGGTACTTTAGCAACATCGTGGTTTACGTATTGGTTTCGGCAGTATTATCGCTTGTTGGGAAACCAATTGTTGAGCTAATTGGCCGAATTAAGATTAAGAATTGGCATCCCCCAAAAGCGCTGGGAGTTTTTATTGCCTTAGCAACCCTTTGGTTCCTGTTTATTCTCTTTTTTAGGGTGATGATTCCCTTGGTAGTTAGCCAGATTAATGAGCTTAGCGCCGTTAATGTACCAAGTATGATATCGAACTTTAACCAACCGCTCGAAGCAATTGACAATTTTATTAAGGAATACCTACCCGAGTCGATTAAAGGTTTTTCAATTAAAAGTTACCTTATCGATGCAATTAGCAGCGTTGTAAGCGTTAGCATTGTTACCGATTTATTTAGCTCAACGGCCAGCCTGTTAGGGAGTTTGATTATTGCTGCATTCTCAATATCATTCATTACCTTCTTCTTTCTAAAGGATGAAGGATTATTCTTTGAAGGGGTAACCATGCTTTTCCCCGAAAAGATTGAAAAAAACATTAAACATGTTTTATCAAGCATCAACAGTTTATTGCGCAGGTACTTTATTGGAATTGTTCTGCAAAGCACAGGAATAATGCTATTGGATACATTAGGGCTACTCATTGTGGGGTTGCCCTTTCAAACAGCAATCGTAATTGGCCTATTTAGAGGGATACTCAACGTGGTTCCTTACGTTGGCCCAATTATAGGAACGCTAATGGGGCTTATAATTGGTATTGCCACCAATCTCGACATGAATTTCACCTTAGAGATGATGCCTTTACTAATAGCCATGCTTGTGGTTTTTGTATCGGTTCAGCTTATCGACAACTTTGTTTTTCAACCCCTTATCTTCTCAAGCAGCGTACATGCCCACCCGCTTGAGATATTTATTGTACTGCTCATTGCTGGTAGTGTTGGTGGAATACTAGGAATGCTACTTGCCATACCGAGTTACACTGTACTAAGGGTTTTTGGTAAAGAATTTTTTAATAACTTTAGGGTGGTCAGGAAATTAACTGAGAAAATTTAAACGATATTTTAGACCATTGGCTATATTTACATCTTGAAACATATAGTAAAATGCAAAAAACAATTATTTCTACCATAGCCCTTTTTCTGTTTAGCCTAGGTTTAACCTTTGCCCAAACAGCTATTCCGTTTACCTACCGAGCAGATAAATTGGGGAAAGAAACAAAGTCAATCCATTTTTCTGCCAATGCTCCAAACGGCTCCTCTAACTTTTATTGGGACTTCAACAAGGGCATGCTCACCTCAACCGAAGAGAGTCCTACCATTCTCTCAAATTTAATTGGAGGTGTAGCATTTGATGTTACGCTCACCTACACCCTCGATAATGAAACACTTAGCACAAATGCAGAGGTTGACATTGAGTCGGTTGGCGAAACCGTTCTTCACCCAAACAAGTCGGAAGTAATTGAGCTGCGCGCCGATAAACTTGACTTTCTGAATATACCCAATGTTTTCACGCCCAATGGCGATGGGGATAATGACTTTTTTAAAGTTGAGGTAACAGTACCAACCCAGATATCGCTTAAGGTTTTCTCGCGCTCAGGCATGCTGGTATACGAAAAAGTAGCCGCCCTAATTCACTGGGATGGTAAGAATTACTATGGCCAGGATTTGCCTGATGGCATATACTACTACGTTATAAAGGATACCAAAAACTTATACAACCCAGCCACGGGGTTCTTCTACATATACAGGTAGTTACAAGCCTATTTCAATTCATATTTTTCGTTTGATTTGCAAAAAAACAGACCATCTGAAAATAAAACTGCACCTTAGTATTGTACAATACATATTAAAAAGTTGCAAATAATACATCAAACATTGCTTATTATAGGCTATACCATATAATGTCAAAATACAAATCAATAGACAAAATCAGCTAATTGAACCTTAAATTCAACGCCTAACTAAATATTTCAACCATGAAAAAGAAAACATTCTTTGTAATAGGATTCTTTTTTCTGGCACTAACTGGGCAATCCCAAACCATTGATTTAGAAAAGGACAAGTATTGGATAGATGCAGGGATTGGTTCGTTTGGAACAACTGAAAAATCAATGGGTTTAACTTAAACTTTGGTATTAATCTGGTTCTTGAGGATACGCAGTACAAGTTAAGAACCTTAATTCTTGAAGAATTTGAACTTTTTGGGCCAAGTCCCAGAGAACGGTATTTTAGCGTTGGGGTATTAATCGGAAAAGGGTTTTCAGGAAAATATGCTCAAATTATGTTTTCTGGGGGTCTTGGTATTACTGGGGGCATAAAACGGGGAGATTTGCTGTATACTGAACCAAGTACCGGGTGGTTCAACATTGCAGATGGCAGACGTTTTGAGAAAGACCAGTTTATTTCTCCCTCTATTCCCCTAGAGATAGATTTACTGTTTAAACCAATAAAGTTTCTGGGAGTAGGATTTTCTCTATTCGGAGACCTAAATTTTAATAGACCCATGTATGGCGTTGCTCTTAAATTAGGAATAGGACAATTACGGTTGTAGTTACGTGTACAAACAGATTTGGGAAACTTGCCTATTTCGGTTTTATTTATGCCACTGTTGTCTACCAACCAGGAACCAATTCTGTTAGAAACATAATGAAATCAGGCTGTTCATAGTTTCCCTTAATGAATGCCAACTACAGGGTATAAACAAACAAAAGAGCGAAAGGAGCACACTCCTAATCCCTAAAAAAATAGCGTATCCCCTTTGTTAGGAATATGAACATTCTTAAGCCCTTCCTGCTTTAGCTTATGCTTAAAAAACTCCATGGGCTTTAAATCGCCATGCACTAGAATGGTATCGGTAATTTTACCGTAATCTTGGCATCTTAAAAACTCTATCATCTCCTGATAATCGGCATGACCCGAGTACGACTCAATTCTACGGACTTCGGCATTTACCGGATACACATACCCATGAATTGAAACCTGCTTTGCTCCATCCATAATTCTTGCACCCAGCGTTGTTGGGGCACAGTAACCCACAAACAGAATAGTATTTTTTGGATTAGTTATACTGTTAGCCAGATGATGCTTTACCCTACCAGCCTCGGCCATTCCCGATGCTGAAATTATTACACAGGGCTTGTCATATGTATTTAACGCTTTCGACTCTTCAACACTTTTGGTATAACGTAAGGTGTTAAACCCAAACGGGTCAGGGTCTGTTTCCATTATTTCGAGTATATCGTCGTTGAAACACTCGGGATGCATCCTAAAAATTTCGGTGGCATTTGTAGCCAGCGGGCTATCAACAAAAATATCGATTTTAGGTAATCGACCATCGTTGTAAAAATTGTTTAAAGAGTAAACAAGGTCCTGGGTACGCCCTACGCTAAAGGATGGAATAATAAGTTTGCCGCCTTTCTTCACGCAGGCTTCGTTTACCACTTCCAGTAAATCCTCTTCGCCTCTGTCGCTATCGTGGTGGAGCCTATTGCCATAGGTTGACTCACAAATAAGTATATCCGCTTGAGGAAATGGCTTGGGTGACCTCAAAATACGGTTTTTTGGTCGACCAATATCACCCGTATAGGCAATCCGCTTGGTTACTCCGTTCTCAATTATCTCAATATTTGCGACCCCACTACCCAGCATGTGCCCCGTATCGGTAAATTTTACCTTAATATTATCATCAATCCGAAACTTCCGATCATATGGCACGCCAATAAAAAGTTCCATTGATGCAACCGCATCTTTCTTTGAGTATAGCGGCTTTACGGGCGGTAACCCTTTGCGCGCTCGTTTTTTATTGAAGAAGTAAATATCTCGCTCCTGTATAAATCCCGAGTCAACCAGCATAATGGAACAAAGGTCCCTAGTGGCAGATGTGCAGATTACTGAACCGTTAAACCCTTGCTTAAAAACATAGGGTATAAGCCCAGAATGGTCAATATGCGCATGGGTAAGGATTATATGGTCAATATCCTTGGGTTCAAAGCCTAAATCGCGGTTCATCCCATCAGTTTCAAGCCCTTTACCTTGATACATGCCACAGTCGAGTAGTATACGCTTCCCCTCATCGGTGGTTATCAAATGCTTGCTGCCGGTAACCTCGCGAACGGCTCCATTGAATTGAATTTCCATAATATCACTTTATAGTTTGTAAACCGCTACTCGTAACCCAATAATTTTAAATGGTTGTTAAATATCCGAGTAGAACTTGTATAGCCATTTAATTTATTTAGCCCTAGCCCAAATGTAGTAATTTGTCATAGGAATTAACCACTATCTGTTGATTTTAGCAGAAATAAAATTGAAATATTAAAGATTGGACTTCCTCAATTATAAGCATGTTGACTTAATCCTGAATCCATTATCCTTTGAAAAGGATAAATTATGCATCAAAAAAAGGATGGGTAAAAATGCCTAGATTAGGGGTTGGGCTGCCTGATACGGCTCTGTCTATTAGAACAAGCTTCTGACCCGCTCTTGGAGGGGTCTAAATAAAAAAGCTTCGACTCATCATCGAAGCTTTTACATTAGCTGGGTGGAAGACCGGACTCGAACCGGCGACCTCTGGAACCACAATCCAGCGCTCTAACCTGCTGAGCTACATCCACCGTTTTGCGTTTGCAAAGATAGATGTTTTTTGCAGATTTTCAATCACCACAACAAAAAAAACTATATGCGTTATACAAAAAACACAACTTCCTATCTATCCGACACTTAAATGTCTTATATAAATTTAACAGCAATACAATTTGTTGAATTTTGAGGATTAACTGTATTTTAAAATCGTTTGGCGATTCATCTTTTTGCAAAAAAACGCAAAGCCCCATAATAGACAACTGAACCATTAAGAGGTATAATATTATGTTCTTGTACTAATTGTAACCATCACTTCTCGGGGGAGTAATCCTCAAGCGTTTTGATTACCCGTGCAGGGTTACCCGCCAAAACTACGTTTCCCTGTGGAAACGATTTGGTTACAACAGCACCAGCAGCAACAACAGTATGAGAGCCAAGCAGAACCCCTGGCAATATCACTGAGTTGGTTGTTAATAAACAATCCCGACCAATTCTTATGGGCTGCTCCTCCTTGTAACAATTATAGTTTAAAAGATTATGGTCCATGCTGATAAGCGATACGCGAGGGCCAATCCATGCGTTATCCCCAAGTATAATCCCATTACGCGCATCAATATAGCAACCAAGCATTGAACCAGGAGTTTCGGTACCCCGTTGAATATTCTCAAATGCCTTTACCTCTGAGGTCCAGTGTACCGGCCAGGGAACCTTTCGGTTAATTCCAAATATTCGTTGTGCAACAAAACACTTAAAAAGTTTTCTGAACGGAAATTCATGGTAATTGAAACCCGGATAGGCCCATCGGAAAAACAGAACTCCAAATATGCTGACAAAAAAGCGTTTCACAGGCTTTTATTTTTTTTTTGAATACTAAAGTAACCCAAGAAAGTTTAAATAACAAAACTAGCTAGCTGCATTCTGTCTTTCAACTACTTTGTAGCCCATATAGGCCAAAACAGCATAAATTGCAGCGCCAATAAAAGCATGTATTCTGATTAAAAAATAGATGTCGTAGAATCTGGCCACAAATATCCAGCTAACCACTATAACCATATAGGTTACTTGCCAGACCAACAATAATTGATTCTTCTTATAGACTGAGAACACATTCGATACACATGCAGTTGCATAGTTTGATATGGTTAATGGTACAATTAACCTCGCAATTGTACCTGCAACCATCCAATCCTCTCCAAGCACAAAAGTAAAAATAGATTCGCCCCAAAACATAATTGGTGTTAGCACAACTGTTGCAATTGCTAGGTTTGCAAAATATGACACCAGATAAAGTTTTTTGGGGTTCGATGCTCTAGTCATCTGCTCATAAAAAACATTGCCAAACGACGTGCTAAGCAACGAGAAAGGCATATTGATAACCCTCCATGCCCTTTCGTAAAAACCAACTATGGTGCTCGATGCAATTGCCGACAGTGAGAAGATTAGGATATTACCTGAAAAGGTGTTAATCACAGCCATTGGCATTAGAAATTTGGGGAAATTAGAGTACTCGGCAAATACTTTCTGCATTGAGCGAAACGACAAATACCTTAAACGCCAAAAATCTCTTCGTACTATTTTAACTACATATACAAACCACGCTACTACCTCGCCAATAATGGTACCTACAACCAAACCCAAATATCCACTTGAGAACATAAACCTCCCAAGTTTAACCCCTGTTTGGGTTGCAGATAAAATCACCCTGTTCTGGGCTATGGTTTTGTAATCCTTTCTCCTATTAAACCAGTAGTGCATGCTTTTATGCGACGCTAAAAGAAATACAAGCAATGGGAGCAGCCATATAATCCGCTTAAAAACATCTGCCTCAAAAAGCGAAGCTATTGTTCCTTTAAAAACGGCAATCACAATAAAAAGCAGCAAGGTTACCGCCATTGTAATACCAATACTCCCTACAAATAGATGAAACGCTTGGCTATTTCGCTTTGGAGGAACAATTGCCATATCGTATCGAGCATTGGCGGCTATGGCTATTACATTTACAATTCCAATAAAAAGGGCAACCTGACCAAACTCCTCAGGGGTGTACATTCGAGAAAGTATGGGTATGGCAAGCAGTCCAATTATCTGAGCAATGGTATTGCCAGTAATCAGGGTAAAAATGTTTTTAAAAAATTCGTTCCTTAAAAAGGTTTTAAAAATCTTCAGCATTAAAACAGCAAATTAAGCACAACATTAGCACTGAGAATTGGGTAAAACTAAACCTCAAAATTAGAAAAATAGGCGAATTAATCCTATAATTAGTAAATTGCGCAAAAAAGATAGCAATGGATGTACAACGAATAATACAAGAGATTAACCGCCATATGAACGGGCCAGTTTCCGAGAGCCTCACACAACGCGGATTTAGCTACAAGGTTAACTATGGGGTTTCAATCCCAGAGCTTAAAAACATTGCTGCCCAATATAATGGCAATCACGAGTTGGCTTTAGCGCTTTACGAGGAGGATATTAGGGAATGTAAACTAATTGCATCAATGATTGATGACCCTAAAAAAGTAACTGGCGAACAGATTGACAATTGGGCAGAAAGTTTTAATAACCATGAGATTGTAGAACAGGTTTGCAGCAATCTGATTTGGAAAGCCGATTGCGCACTTTCGCGCAGCATTGAGTGGTGCCTTAGTGGTGATAAATACCTGCAAAAGGCAGGGCTTATAATAGCTGCTCGTAACGCCTCCAATACCAATATTAAGGATAAAATATTTATCCCTTACCTCGACGTTATAGATGGTTTTGACCGAGAAATGTTTTTACAGCAAAAAAACCCTATAGAGTTTGCTTTGAGGCAAATCGCAAATCGCAACTCTTCCCTTAAAGAAAAGGTACTTAAGCTTGCCCAAACTTTTACCGCCTCTAGCGATGAGAATAGGGCTTGGGTTGGCGCCCAACTGCTATTCGGTTTTGGTGGGGAAGAAGAGTAATTTACTTTTTGCCCCTAAAACGAACCCACACCTTAAATCATAAAGAAAATTGGCATACTTCTGCTTTGGTATGGAAGTTGAGAATCCTTAATCGATTTTTAAACATAATAAACTTTCAATTTTTAACCATGAGAACATCAAACCCCGCTTTAAGCGAGCGTATTTTTGCAAAGGAACGAGCAAACACCTCAACGGAGGTAATGACCATACAAGGAACAAAATACAAAACCCTAACCATGCTTGCCCTAGTTGTGCTTGGCGCAATTTACACCTGGCGTCTGGCTTTTATGGGGTCACCAGCGGTTAACACCTGGATGATAGTGGGAGGTATTGGAGGTTTTATCACAGCCTTAATCACCATATTCTCGCCCCGTAGTGCGCATATTACCGCACCAATCTACTCGGTTTTAGAAGGGCTACTGCTAGGAGGGCTCTCTGCCTTTATGGCAGCACAGTTTGGCTTAGGCATAATAACCCAAGCTGTTGGGCTAACATTTGCCACCTTTTTCTTTATGCTACTCCTTTACCGCTCAGGAACAATTAAGGTAACAGCAAAGTTCCGCATGGCGATATTTGCCGCAACAGGAGCCATTGCACTTATGTACTTTGTATCATTTATACTAAGCCTTTTCGGCATACCAATTGGTTTTATTCACGATGGGGGAATTATTAGCATAGTAATCAGCCTTATTATTATCGGAGTAGCGGCTCTAAACCTAACACTCGATTTTGATTTTATTGAAAAAGGGGTAAACCAGGGTGCTCCTAAATATATGGAGTGGTATGGTGCATTCGGATTGATGGTTACCTTAATTTGGCTTTACATCGAATTTCTAAGGCTTTTGGCAATGTTAAGCAGTCGCAACAAATAGATACATCCAAAACTATTTAAAAAAAACTCTATAGTTATTTTGGTATTATCATAAGAGTTCATAATTTTGCAGGCCATATTTTAGGCTGATAAAGAGTTTTATATAGATAAATCAACATACAAATGAAAAAGGAAATACATCCAAAGAATTACCGACTGGTAGCGTTTAAGGACATGTCGAATGAGCATGTTTTCATTACCAAATCGGCTGTTAACACAAGGGAAACCTTAGAGGTAGATGGCGTTGAGTACCCATTGGTTAAGGTTGAGATTTCGAACACATCTCACCCATTCTACACAGGAAAGATGAAGTTGGTTGACACTGCTGGCCGTGTGGATAAGTTTATGACCAAGTACAAAAAGCACCTCGACAAGAAGAGTAACTAAAAGAGCATCCTTGCTTAGAGCCTTACTGCTGAGCAAAATAGGAACCCTCTAATAAAATATTAAGGGACAACGCAAGTGTTGTTCCTTTTTTTTTGAGTTTTTTTACCCTTCACTCTTGCCATAAAGAGCTAACTTTGTATAAACACAACCTCAACCCAAATGGCTAAGCACATTATTCTGTTTGATGATTATCGTAGAGACCAACTTCTACCCCTTACCTATACGCGTCCTGTATCGCATATCAGGATTGGTATTTTAACCATTAATGAAAAATGGGAAAAGTATTTTAACCAAACATGCTACAGCTTAACTCAGGATTATCTTAGCAAAAAATTTGCTATGCCCCAAAACGATGGTAGTGAGTGCCTTCTGATAAATGGAGGTGTTTTGCCCACTACAAACCTTATCAACCGAATAAAAGAGCTGAAAACAGGAGAATCGCTAGCTAAGGGCAAAACTATTATTGCTGCCATTATGCCACACTCCGATGTCTCACTCGGAAAACTAAATACATCGAATTTTAAAGCTAAGTTTGAGTTTGAAGAAGAGATTCTAGAAATAGCCCAACTCTGGGATATTTTCAGTCTCAACGGCACTGCCCTAGAAGCAGACTGGAAACTAATAACAAAAGGCAGAAAATCGCAAGCATTATCAGCAACAAACAAAGCCTTTAACCCTGAAAGTATCTTTATAGAAGAAGGCGCAACGGTTGAGTGCGCAGTGCTTAATGCACAAAATGGGCCAATATACATTGGTGCTAATGCCGAGGTGATGGAAGGTTCACTCATCAGAGGCCCCTTTGCCCTATGTAACAATTCTACCCTAAAACTTGGTGCAAAAATATATGGCGCCACTACCATTGGCCCCCACTGCAAAGTTGGCGGGGAGGTTAATAATAGCATTATATTTGGCTACTCAAATAAGGCTCACGATGGGTTTATAGGCAACTCTGTAATTGGCGAATGGTGCAACCTGGGCGCCGACACTAACACATCGAACCTAAAAAACAACTACGCAAACGTTAGGCTATGGAGCTACCTAAATCAAAGATTTGTTGATACTGGTCTTCAGTTCTGTGGACTTATTATGGGCGACCATAGCAAGTGTGGCATAAACACCATGTTTAATACAGGAACAGTGGTTGGCGTAAGCGCAAATATTTTTGGCGATGGATTCCCTCGAAACTTTATCCCCTCATTCTCATGGGGTGGTGCTCAAGGATTCACGACATACAAAACCAACAAAGTGTTTGAAACAGAGAGCATTGTAATGTCTCGCCGCGGACTAGAGCTAAATCAAACCGAAAAAGACATCATTTGTAACATATTCAATCAAACAGCAAAGTATAGACCCTAGTTGCTGTTTTCAGAATGAATGAACCTTAACCTTGCCATCCCGTTTCTGGCATAGCAATTGCGCAATAGTATATCCGCAATAGTTCTGTGGATATAAGTGCCACATTGTCACCTGATAAATTTTAAAACGAGAAAATGAGTAAAAAATTCGATATAAAGATAGCAACACCCTTCTTAACCGATTCAATTGAACAAGACACTGAGTTTATTCCACTTTTCACGGAGGATAGTGGTGATTTTGAGGTAAAAGACATGCCCAAAACGCTCCCAATCCTTGCCCTACGGAATACGGTTTTGTTCCCCGGAGTGGTACTGCCCATTACCGTAGGAAGAGATAAATCGGTTAAACTGGTGAAAAGCCTTACCTCAAAAACCAAGTTTATAGGAGCTGTGTCGCAAAGTGATGCTAACATTGAAGATCCTGAGGTTAAGGATCTTTTCTCACTTGGCACCATAGCCCGCGTACTCAAAATTTTAGAAATGCCTGATGGAAGCACATCTGTTATTTTACAAGGGCTACACCGCTTTCAGATAATTGAGTATCTATCAACAGAACCGTTCTTTGTGGCATCGGTTAAAACACTTGTTGACAATCCAACCAACGTAAAGAACAAAGAATTTGAGGCGCTCATTAGTTCCATAAAAGACTACGCTTTAAAAATAATAAACCTCTCGCCAAACATGCCACAAGAGGGAGCGTTTGCCATTAAGAATATTGACAACTACTATTTCCTTATCAATTTTATCTGTTCAAACATAGAACTGCCCGCTACAGATAAGCAGAAACTTCTTGAGCAAAATGACCTAAAAACTCGCAGCACTATGCTGCTAGAATTGATGGGTCAAGCAATTCAACTGCTTGAGATAAAAAACGATATACAAACGAAAGTAAAGTTGGACATGAACCAACAGCAACGCGAATACTTTCGTTTGTATATCGTTTTTTATCTC
>CALGIR010000134.1 GCA_937915475.1 uncultured Bacteroidales bacterium | reverse complement strand
GAGGGAATGGATATTATTTCTAGCTATGGTAACAATCTCGATAGCCTGCTTAGCCTTTGGTATGTTCAGAATGGAGTTGATACATCCAATATGCTCATATTGGTTGAACCCGATTTTGTAGAGATTCATACGAAAATACCTGACTCGGTTTACATGCAGCGCCTGGCAGCCATTCATTCAATAATAGATTTACCCTACAATAGCATAGTCCGAAATTTTATTAGCGTTTATACCGAGAGACAACGCGAAAAGGTTGAGATTATGCTAGGTGTAGCCGACTATTATCTCCCTATTTTCGAGGAGATTCTAGACTATTATCAACTCCCTATTGAGCTGCGTATGCTACCAGTAATTGAGTCTGCTTTAAATCCGCGAGCAGTTTCTCGCGCAGGTGCAACAGGCCTCTGGCAATTTATGTACGGTACAGGTCGTATGTATAATCTTACCATTAACTCCTATATCGATGAGAGGTGCGACCCAATTGCATCGAGCCATGCTGCAGCTCGTTTTCTTAGGGACCTTTATAAGATTTATGGCGATTGGACCCTGGTAATTGCAGCCTATAACTGCGGGCCAGGTAATGTAAATAAGGCCATTCGACGGTCGGGAGGGAAACGCAACTATTGGGATATCTACTACTATTTGCCACGCGAGACTAGAGGGTATGTTCCCGCATTTATCGCAGCTACCTATGCTTTTGAGTATCGTAATGAGCACAATATTAAGCCTGTACCCATGAGTCTTCCTGCTACGGTCGATACGCTGATGATATCGGGAATGCTTCACTTTAATCAGATTCATGAGGTGCTCGGTGTTCCCATTAAGGTTCTTCGCGACCTAAATCCCCACTATAAGCAAAATGTTGTTCCAGCTCAAAAAAAAATGATGTCGTTGCGGCTACCCTTGGAACAGGTTGGCCCGTTTATCGATAGGCAACAGGAGATTTTTGCATATAAGGACTCAATATATTTTAATCCTGATAATGTTATAAGCCCAAGCGGATATACTGCATCCTATAAGCATGAGGTACCATCGGGTAGCCAGAAAGTAGTTTACGTTGTTAAAGAGGGTGATGTGTTGGGTACTATTGCCGAAAGGCATGGCGTTAGGGTATCGCAATTGCGGAGTTGGAATAATATAAGAGGAAACCTGATTAGGGTTGGACAAAGATTAACAATTTATGTGAGAGCAAACGTAGCAAGTAATGCTGGGTATAGCAATGCAGCAGTTACCCCTAAAGGAGGTGATTCTAATTTTGTTTATTACAAGGTTCGCAGTGGCGATACCCTATGGGATATTGCAAAACAATACCCCGGGATTAGCTCAACCGATATAAAAAAGATTAATAATTTGAATACAGACAAGCTTATCCCAGGTCAAGTTTTAAAAATCAAGCCTAAGTCATCGTAGCAAATACGCAACTATTTTAGCATAATTGGTAAGGTTTTTTCTTACCTTTTTTGCTTTAGATGTGATTGGTTGTTGAAATTTTTTAACTTTAGGTCTGTGGTTTTTATGCACCAATGCTTATCTGTTTATGGTAAAGCCTTTTAGAGTATTTGTTTACTTTGCCCTTACTATTGTTGTACTGGCTTTACTTAGTTTTTTTGTGCCTTCTGAGGGTATACAAGTATATTCCTATACCATAAAGTACCCTTCGGTTAAATCGCTTTTTAATCTTGACTCAGCAAAGCACCCATCCCATTTTTTATTAAATCCCGAGATTGTTGAACTTGAGTTGATGCTCGATAGTATTACCGGAACTGTATCTCAGCTAGATACCCTGCATCAGCAATTAGATAGCTTAAGTATAGTGCAAACCGATTCACTTGGTTTAGATACTATTGTAGTAGAGAATATTCGTCCCGCAAAGATTACAGCTGATATGCTTAGGCGTAGATTGGTACAGATTGAGATGCCCGATTCCAATCTTACCGCTCTGCAATCTTTTTTTAGGGTATTAAGTAGTGGAGAGGTTTCGCAGAAACAGGTGCGTGTTATGCACTATGGCGACTCACAGATTGAAGGCGATA
>CALGIR010000133.1 GCA_937915475.1 uncultured Bacteroidales bacterium | reverse complement strand
TAATTTTAAATGGCCTGGGTTTTTCTTTAAAAGCGGTAATGGCAAGCTTAACGGGAGTTCGTGTCATCGACACCTTTAACCCTATTGCTGAGGGTGGAACAGGATTTATCCCTGGACCTTTTGGTAGTGGAAAAACCGTGCTTCAGCACGCTATTTCGAAACAAGCAGAAGCCGACCTTATTGTTATGGCTGCTTGTGGAGAACGGGCCAATGAGGTCGTGGAGATTTTTGCAGAATTCCCTCACCTTGACGACCCTCGCACTGGCCGTAAGCTAATGGAGCGAACTACTATCATTGCTAACACATCAAATATGCCCGTAGCGGCAAGGGAAGCATCTGTTTACACTGCAATGACCATTGCAGAATATTACCGTGCAATGGGACTTAAAGTATTACTTTTAGCAGACTCAACCTCTCGCTGGGCACAGGCTCTTCGCGAGATGAGTAACCGTATGGAAGAGCTCCCTGGACCCGATGCGTTCCCAATGGACTTACCCGCAGTAATTGCGAATTTCTATTCTAGGGCAGGGTTGGTTTACCTTAACAACGGCGAAACAGGCTCAGTTACCTTTATTGGTACCGTATCACCAGCTGGTGGTAATCTCAAGGAACCCGTAACTGAATCCACAAAAAAAGTAGCTCGTTGTTTCTATGCGCTATCACAGCAGCGAGCCGACAGTAAACGATACCCCGCAGTTGACCCAATGGAGTCGTACTCAAAATATCTGGAATACCCTGAGATTATTGAATATCTAAACAAAACCATTGACGAAAACTGGGTTAGCGATGTGCATAAGGCTAAAAACTATGTTCAAAAGGGAAGAGAGGCTGCTGAACAGATTAACATCCTGGGTGACGATGGTGTGCCAATAGAATATCATGATCGCCTATGGAAAGCAGAACTTATCGACTTTATTATTCTTCAACAGGATGCTTTTGATAAGATTGACGCATCGTGCCCTCTGAATAGACAAAAGTATATGCTCGATACTGTTCTCAGCATTTGCGATATGAACTTTACTTTTGAACACTTTGAGGATTGCTCTACGTTCTATAAAAATGCAATTAACATATTGCGCCAGATGAACTACTCTGTTTTTGAGAGCGATGAGTTTAATAAGTACGAAAAAGAAATTGACACTTTACTTAACGAAAGAAAGGCAGAATAATGGAAACTAAAGCTTTTCAGAAAATTTATACGCAGTTAGTCGGAATTACCAAGGCAACCTGCACACTAAAAGCGCAAGGTGTAGCCAATGATGAGTTGGCTATGGTACACGGACGATTAGCTCAGGTGGTTAAAATATATGGTGATATGATTACCCTCCAGATCTTTGGAGGAACAGAGGGTATACCTACCAATGCTGAGGTTGTTTTCTACGGTAAGCCACCTACACTAAAGGTGGGCGATGACCTAGCAGGACGGTTTTTTAACGCATTTGGTCAGCCCCTGTTTGGAGGAACCGAAATTGAAGGCATTGACCGCGAAATTGGCGGCCCCTCGGTTAACCCACTTAGACGTAAACAACCTTCGGAACTCATTGCAACCGGAATTGCTGGTATTGACCTGAATAACACGCTGGTGACGGGACAGAAAATTCCATTTTTTGCCGACCCTGACCAGCCATATAACCAGGTAATGGCCAACGTTGCACTCCGTGCTCAGGCTGATAAGATTATTCTTGGCGGAATGGGGCTTACCAACGACGATTTCTTGTACTTTAAGAATGTGTTCGAGAATGCTGGTGCCCTCGACCGTATTATCTGTTTTGTGAATACCACAGAACAACCACC
>CALGIR010000132.1 GCA_937915475.1 uncultured Bacteroidales bacterium | reverse complement strand
GTAGATGAGCATGATGTAGATCTAGTCATCTTTGACGACGAGTTATCAGCCTCGCAGCTGCGCAACCTTGAGCGAGAGTTTGAAAGACGAATAATCGATCGTACAAATCTTATCCTCGATATATTTGCCCAGCGGGCAAAAACTGCTTACGCTAAAACGCAGGTTGAACTTGCACAGTATGAGTATCTGTTACCCCGATTAACCCGAATGTGGACTCACCTTGACCGCCAGCGTGGAGGTGTAGGAATGCGCGGACCAGGTGAGAGAGAGATAGAAACTGACCGTAGAGTTATCCGCTATAGAATATCAAAGCTGAAAAAAGAATTGGAGACAATTGACCGACAAATGTCTACCCAGCGTAAGAATAGGGGTAGTTTTGTTAGGGTTGCTTTGGTGGGTTACACCAACGTGGGCAAGTCAACCATCATGAATATGCTTAGCAAATCGGATGTGTTTGCTGAGGATAAACTTTTTGCAACCCTAGACACAACGGTGCGAAAGGTAGTGATCGAGAATCTTCCGTTTTTGCTATCGGATACTGTAGGTTTTATTCGCAAACTGCCCCATCAACTTGTCGAATCGTTTAAATCAACTCTCGATGAGGTGCGTGAGGCTGATATGCTAGTACACGTGGTGGATATTTCGCATTCTTCATTTGAAGACCAAATTGCTGTGGTAAACCAGACCATGCGCGAGATTGGAGTGGATAGTAAGCCAACGCTCCTTGTGTTTAATAAGATAGATGCCTACCAGTGGATTGAGAAAAGTGAGTTTGATGCCATGCCTGAAACAAAAGAGAACTTTAGTTTAGAGGATTTGAAGCGAACCTGGATGGCAAAAAGTAATTCGCCCTGCATATTCATCTCAGCAAAGCACAAAAGTAATATCGAGGAGTTTAAGGAGAAACTTTATAACATAATCTCAGATATCCATCGGGTAAGGTATCCAAAGGATAGTTTTTTGTACTAGTTCTTGTTCGTTTTTTCGCCAATAAACCTCTTTTTGTAGAGATATTCAACAATTTGTACCGTATTGGTGGCAGCGCCTTTACGTAGATTGTCGGCTACAATCCATAGGTTAAGGCTCTTGGGTTGGGATAGGTCTCTGCGAATACGACCAACAAAAACATCGTTTTTTCCTTCTACAAATAGTGGCATGGGATAGATGTTTTTTTCAGGATCGTCCTGCACTATAATTCCAGATGTTTCCGAGAGTGTTTTTCTTACTTCATCAAGATTGAAATCATTCTCAAACTCAATGTTAACTGCCTCCGAATGACCCCCATAAACGGGAACCCGAACTACAGTAGCCGTAATATTAATTGACTGATCGCCAAGGATTTTACGGGTTTCGTTAATCAGTTTTGTTTCTTCGGTTGTATAACCATCCTCATCAAATGAACCACCATGGGGAATGCAGTTTAGGTCGATGGGATGCGGATATGCCATTTCTCCAACAACTCCTTTGCGCTCATTCTCCATTTGCTGTACAGCCTTTACGCCTGTACCGGTTACAGATTGGTACGTAGATATGACCAATCGCTTAATTTTATAGACCTTATGAAGAGGCGCCAGTACAGCTACCAGTTGTGTGGTTGAGCAGTTTGGATTGGCAATAATTTTATCATCTTTGGTCAGCAGGTGCGCATTAACCTCGGGGACAATAAGTTTTTTGCTATTGTCCATTCGCCAGGCGCTAGAGTTGTCAACAACAAAGCACCCCGCTTTGGTAAATTCTGGTGCCCATTGTTTTGATAACTCTCCTCCTGCAGAAAAAATGGCTACGTCGGGCTTCATTTCAAGCCCCTGGCGTAGACTAACTATGGTGTAATCTTTCTCCTTAAAGCATATAGCCTTTCCAACTGACCGTTCTGAAGCAATGGGAATTATTTCATTAACTTTAAGGTTAAATTCGTCGATAACCTTGAGTATTTGGGTGCCAACTAGTCCAGTGCATCCCACAATCGCAATTCGCATAGTATTGTTTTTTTTTATTTCTTTGTAAAAGTAAAACTTTCATCTAACTAAAAGGGTATGAAAAATCATGTTTTGGTTCTACTTCTTATTCTATTGCCTTTTTTGGCGATTTCGCAAACCATTAATTACGATTTTGAGGATGGCGATTTAAGCGCATGGACGCAATCTCCCTCGGGTATGTGGACAACGTCTACATCCAATCCCATAGAGGGAGCAGCATCGCTTAAGCATGCTCCATCCAGTGGAGCAGGAACTGATCGTATATCCATTAATCTGCCCGCATGGAATGGTAGTGAAGGCTCAATTACTTGGCGTTTCAAGTTGCGCCATGGTTGGAATCCTGCCGCAGGGAATCACTGGGGAGTATTCTTAACCTCCGATCAGGATGCAGAGGGAATGATATCTGGGGGTAATCCCAATGGATATATTTTTGGGGTTAATTTAACAGGTTCCGATGATTTGCTTAGGTTGTACCGGATAGACAATGGAAGTTTTACATCAATTTATACCACAAGCATTAACTGGGAAGATGTAATAGGAAAAACAGGTATAGGTGCTGTTGAGGTTGAACGTAAAGCCGATGGTACTTTTAACCTAGGGGTTTCTGTAACTGGTCAATATCAGGATTTACAAAGTCAGGGTTCTGTTGTGGATCTTACCCATGATTTTGGGGAGTATTTTGGTGTGTACTATAAGTATACAACTTCGGCTGCTGGTTTGTTGACTGTAGATGATATTAGTTTTAGTTTTAAACCGCTCAATGTAAATGATTACGATGCTATTGTTACCTCGCCTACAACTCAGGTTGGAGCTGGCATTATCAGCTCGCTGGCCATAAATAGTCAGGAGGCAGTAGAAGTTTTTCGGTTTACAATCACCGATCAGGGTACCTCCGACGGGCTCCCCACCGATGTAACTAAGCTGAAGTTTAGCAAGGTTGATGGAGCAAATGCAGTAGGCTTACCCGAAACTATTGGGGGAGTAATTCTTAGCGGTGTTGGTGGTGAAATTCCCGCTGAGAATGTTTTGGTAACTAGTGGTTCAATAGAAATTATCCTAAATCAAGGGCAGCTAGTTGTTGATGATGGAAACTCTGAGGAGTTTACTCTTTCAGTTTACCTAAAGCCCGAAAGTATAGTGGATGGAGCAACCCTACAATTACAGGTTGATGATGAGAATCATGGCTGGGAATCGCATTATCAGGGATCGGCTTTTGCCGATGAATTCCCCGCTGTTGTCCTCTCCAATGTATTCACCATACAGATTATACCTACCCACTTATCGTTTATAGATTATCCTACTCAATTATCGTTAAACCAGTCCTTTAATATAGTTGCTCATGCATCCGATATCAGTGGAAATCTGGCTACAACCTATAATGAAACTGGTGTTACGCTTGCTTTAAATAGCGGTGAGGGTAACCTATTGCCCGTGGGGTCGTTGGTAAGCACTGCCGTTGATGGAGTAATTACATGGTCGGATATTACGTATAGCGGTAACGATAACTTTTCGCTAAAAGCTTCTGCACCGGGACTACAAACTGCTTATGGCAGCGAGATAGGGGTGATAAACGACCCTACAACAGTTGTAGTTGCACCCAGTACTCAACCTGAAGCCGAACTGTTCTCATCAACAGTAATACTCCCTGGGCTGTCGAAAGAGGTATTTAAATTTAAAATTTTTGATGATGGCCAAAACGATGGCCAACCAACCTTTGTGCGTCAGCTGTTTATTAAGCGACCCTCAGGCAGCAACATGGCATCGTTTAGTACCCATATTGCCGGTGTTGTGGTTAGGGTTAATAATCAGATGATTTCGGTGGGCAGCCCGCACATACTTACCGCATCTATCTCCATTCCCATACCATTGGGTGCCATTGTGGTTCCCGATGGCGAATCGGTTGAGGTTTCATTGTCGGTTTACCTAAAACCAAGTGGACTGTCAGATGGGTCTATCCTAGGATTTATGGTTGATCAAGCCGATCATGGGTTTTTAGCATACTCGCAGGGTTCTACTTTTGCCCCGTCATTTGCAGAGCAAATTCTTTCCAATTTATTTCCTATTGATGTGGCGGCCACAACGCTTAAGTTTACATCAGCACCATCGCGAGTTGGGTTGGGCGATGGGTTTGATGTTGAGGTTTCGGCAGTTGATGCCGGGGGTAGTATAGATGTGGATGCTGTCGGTACTATTACGCTATCGAAGAATAGTGGTGGAGGAGCATTAACTATTCCTAGTCCAAAAGCTACAATATCCAACGGAAAAGCAGCATGGACTGGCTTATCGTATAATTTAGCAGAGCCCTTTACGCTTTTAGCCTCTTCATCCACTTTAAACGATGCTATTTCTTCATTAATATACTGCTCCGATGTCACATCAACACTGGTGCAACCAAGTGTCACTATAGAGGATGGTGTTATCAGTGCACTCACCACTTTGCCCGAACAGGCGGTTGAGGTTTATCGTTTTGGCGTTTCCGATTTGGGCACTACCGACGGACTTCCTACCTATATCACCCGAATGGTTTTTAAATCGTTTGGCCTGTCTACCGATTTTCCGTTAGCTAGATTGATAAAAGGCGTATCGCTATGGAATGGTGATGCTGAGATACCAATTTCATCGGTATCAATAACGGATGAGACTATTACCCTCGATTTTGGGGTTGGTGATGTTACCGTTCTTGATGGCGAGACGAATGAGTATAACCTTAAAGTTTACCTACAGGAGGGAGGGCAACTGGATGGCTCAACTCTTTGTATATACGTTCCAGCATCGGGGCATGGTTGGCAAACCGCTAACCTAGGAACAGCCTTTGTCCCAATATTTACTGTGGGCGTTGTTGGCCCTGTGTTTACTGTAAATGTAGAGGCCACAAACATTGCATTTGTTGGTCAGCCTTTTATGACAACCCAATCTCAACCAATTATGCTCGATGCGGCAGCGGTTGACCAATTTGGAAATATCGATAAGGATGCCATTGGAGAGGTTACCTTGGGCTTAGACTATGGGCCAGTTAACTATTCTGTAAGTACACAAACATTAACCCTAGTAAACGGGGTGTCAACCTGGAATAATATTGTGCTTGATGCTGAGGGTAAGTACAGGTTTTGGGTCGAATCGGAAATCGATGAGTTGGTGAGAGCATACTCTGAACCAATCTGGAGCGGAGGGCAGTTGTTGTGTGCAATAGATGAGGATTTTGAGAATGGATATCCTGTTACTTTCCCTGTAACAGACCATTGGTACGTGTCAAGTGTTTCACCAATTGATGGGAGCGGTTCGTTAAAACATGCTCTATCGGGGGTAGGGGGAAAGAGTACTCTTCCCATTAATTTAGCGATAGAAAATCTTGGTGACAGTCCTAGGGAGTGGTCGTTTGCCATGCGAAATGGTGCGTGGGACCCAACGGGCGATAATGCATTCTGGTTTGTTTTAGCTTCCGATAGCGAATCTATCTCGCTGGGCGAGTATAATGGCTATGCGGTGGGGGTTAACCTTTTGGGTTCATCCGATTTGCTTACGCTATGGCGCATCGATAAGAATTCTGGTGCCCAAACATTGGTAAAATCCAACTTCGATTGGAACGAGTCTGAAACCATTGCTATTCGCGTTACACGAACGCCTACCGGCGAATGGTCGCTGTGGTATAAGGCAAGTACAGAGGATACCCATTACCAACTGGCGGGGCGAGCGTCCGATACAAGCGTTAGCACATCATCAACCTGTGGTCCTGTGTTTAAGTACACCAGCACAAGGGCGGGAGAGCTATGGCTCGATAATCTGAGTATTTGTGCAGTTCAATATCCACCCATAATTCAAAGTGCAAATTTGCTTAGCCGTTCATCAGTTAGCGTAACATTCTCGTCGGCAGTTAATGCTGATGATGCACTAACCCCATCAAATTATAGTATAAAGGATAATAGCGGCAAGGTTTATTCGATTCTAGTCTCTTATGCCCACGATGGTAATCCTTTTAAATTCTCATTGCGAACCGAGGAGCTGCCCGCCGACGATTTGGTGCTTTTTGCTAAGGGTATTACCTCATTATCGGGCAATTTGGTTGTAAACGATAGCATACAGATTGGTATGGGAGCCATTGGTAATTTTGGGGGTATTGTGATAAACGAGATTATGGCTCGTCCATCGGATGTAACCGATTTG
>CALGIR010000131.1 GCA_937915475.1 uncultured Bacteroidales bacterium | reverse complement strand
GGGTCAGTTTCGTGCTTGTAAAGCATGTCGTAGCTGGGGTTATGGAAAATTTCTTTGGCTTCCCCAATGCCATAGAGTGAGAGGTCTATCTGTTTCATTGTTTTTTAAGTTTCTATTAATTGAGGTAAATAACGTATAGTCCAAAATAAAAGGCGTAAATATAAGAACTAAAAGGACTGTCCAATACAAACGCATATAAATTAAACAACAGATTTTATTGCAAAAGGTTTTGGGGAATAAGCAAAAAAACTTAAAAAATTCTGAAGTATTTAGGACGAAATCGAAGCCAAAAGAGTACAGACCAAACCCTATCGAGGTGATATAAAAACCTTGTAATAATCTTAACTCTATTGGAGGGGCTAGCCACGTATATTAGCAGCTGTAACTATTATTTTGGTATCACCAACCGGTATTTTTCCAGTTTGACTTATAATTTTAAAAGCAGTTTTATTTTTTCTCCCCTTTTTTAGTTGTTACAATTATTACACCATTGGCAGCATTATATTTTTCCAAAGCCTCTTCACCTTTAATTATGTCGATTCTTTCAATATCATCGGGGGATATCTTTTGAAGCATTCCTTGGTCTGATTTCTCCCCGTTAATAATTACCACTGGGGCATTTTCCATAGTACTATAATCCTTAACTTTTCCCTTAGATTGACGTATTTCCTCCATCTTTTTTTTGGTTACAATAAGTAGCACGCCGTTCTTTGAATTGTACTCCTTCATTGCCTTTTCACCTGTAATAACACTTACGAGAGCAATTTTATTGGCGTCCAACAAATCCAAGGGAAAGTCGAATTTTTTTTCATCAACATAAATATCTGATTTTACACCATCTTTTAGCTTAATTTGAAACTTTTCCTGTATTGAACTTTTATCTGTGGCTTCGTTACCCTCTTGTGCTTGAATTAACGAAAATGATAGTAATACTGCGTATGCAGTTAGAATTAAGTTTTTCATGTTTTGTGTGTTAGTAAATACTCGATTAGAATTAATTATTCGGTAGTTGTATAAATAATAAGCATTTCGTTTTCAAAAATAATATTTTGCGGAATCTCAGCTCGATTTGAATTAGATACCATACTAAGAGCTTGATTTAACAACGCTTCCTTCTCAGCATAGTTGAGCTCTTTTTGTTGTGGGTTGAATATAGAAAGAGATATTAGTATTATAACCGAAGCCGCTGCTGACATGATTCCAACAAATATCTTACGCTTTCTAACTCTTTTATTTTGAAATGATGCCCATAATGTATCATTGAAATTCTTTGGTGCTTTCATTTTATTGTTTCTCACGAAAGTGGACCATACTTCGAATGAAGGTTCTGAGTTTTGAGCATTATCAAACAAAAACTTTTCTTCGTTTAAAGTGGTGTTTCCCTCTTTATATTTCTTAATTAATCTTTCAACTTCATCCTCTTTCATAGCTATATGTTTTTCCTAATTTTATACTTACCTCTTTTCTTGCTCGCGATAACAAAACTCTCACATGTTCAATATTAAGTTGTGTGGCAGCAGCTATTTCAATAAACTCATAACCATCTATGTCTCGCATCATTATAACTTCTCTCTGTTGCTCAGGTAGGCTTTTAATAATTTCTTTAATTACAGTATTCAGCTCTTTCCATTCCAATTGTTCTTGCACGTTTTCTGATTTTAACATCTCAAGTTGCAAAGGAGAATCATAAATTTGCAACCTCTTTTTTTTCATTAAATCAATACAGTAATTGCGCGCGGTTAAAAAAACAAAACCTTTAATATTCGGATGTTGCCCAATTTGCTTACGCTTTGCCCAGAGTTTTATCATTATTTCTTGAATGGCATCCTCAGCGTCTGTATTATTTCCAAGCATTCGAGAAACCATAGGAAATAAATGCTCAGATAGTGCAAATACTTTAAGTTTAAATTCTGTCTTATTCATTCTACACTAATAACGATAAAATGGGTATGGACATAACAAAAAAAGTGGCTTTATTTTAAATAACAACGCAAGTCGCTGATAATAAATCGAAAATAATTCTTTTTTTAGACGACGACGCTGAATTTATTAGCATTTGAAAATGCTTATTTGATGGACAAAGTGATAAGCGTAAAATATTCGACGATGTCGGGGTTCCACAATATACGAATAGCACATCTGCTATAAACATTTAACCCACATTATTCATCGAATTTGTTAAAGATGAATGCAAATGCGGGTTGTCCCGACTTAGTCGAGCCCAATTTTGGGTAACAAAATTGGTTGTGAGACTTAGTCGCTATCGTAGACATCAATTATTCGGACGAATAATTGGGGGTTAATCCGCTAGGGATTGATTTTCTGCTATCAAAAAAGTTTGGAGGGAAGAGTATTACCATTATTTAACTCTTGCGTTCAATCTCCTTCAGGTTTTCCATCTTTTTCATTGCAAGGAAACCCTTAATATCGGAGAAGTGCTCTTTTACCATTTTGTTGCCAAACTCAAAAACTTTTGTTGCCAAACCATCCAGAAAATCACGGTCGTGCGACACAAGAATCAGTGTTCCGTCATAATCGGTGAGCGCACTCTTTAAGATGTCTTTCGTTCTCATATCTAAATGGTTAGTAGGCTCATCTAGAATTAAAAGGTTTATTGGCTCCAGTAGAAGTTTTATCATTGCAAGGCGTGTTCTTTCGCCACCGGAGAGCACCTTCACTTTTTTTGAGATATTATCGCCACTAAACATAAATGCCCCCAAAATATCCTTAATCTTTGTGCGGATATCTCCCACGGCAACATCATCTATGGTTTGGAAAATTGTTAAATCTTCGTTAAGCAATGAGGCTTGATTTTGAGCGAAGTACCCAATCTTAACATTGTGGCCTATGGCCATTTTGCCTGCAAAATTAATCTCATTCATTATTGCTTTTACCATTGTTGATTTTCCCTCACCGTTCCGGCCAACAAAGGCAACCTTTTCGCCCCGTGCAATGGAGAATGATGCATTTGAAAACACTTGGATATCGTCATAGTTTTTTGATACGTCCTCGGCAACCACGGGCCAACTCCCTGAGCGGGGTGCTGGAGGAAACTTAAGGTTTAAGGCTGATGAATCCTCTTCGTCGACCTCCAGTATATCAAGCTTCTCAAGCATTCTAACTCTCGATTGAACTTGGTTGGTCTTGGAATAAGTCCCCTTAAATCGGTCAATAAACTCACGGTTGTCAGCAATCATTTTCTGTTGCTCGTCGTAGTGTTTTTGCTGCTGCTGTCTTCGTTCATGGCGAAGCTCAAGGTAACTCGAGTAGTTTACTTTATAGTCGTAGGCTTTGCCCATGGTGAGTTCAATGGTTCGGCTAGTGATATTATCAACAAAAGTTCTATCGTGCGAAATAACAATTACTGCTTTTGCGCTGTTAATCAGAAACTCCTCAAGCCATTGCACCGACTCAATATCCATGTGATTGGTTGGCTCATCGAGAAGGATAAGGTCGGGTTTTTGTAGTAATATTTTGGCAAGTTCAATGCGCATGCGCCATCCACCACTAAACTCGCTGGTGGGACGGGAAAAGTCAGCACGAAGAAAACCAAGACCCAAAAGAATTTTTTCAACTTCAGCATCAAAATTAATTTCCTCAATGGTATAGTATTTCTCGCTAAGTGCCGATACCTGTTCGATAAGGTTGTAATAGCTATCCGACTCATAGTCGGTACGTGTGGTGAGTTGATGGTTTAGCTCATCAATCTCACGTTTCATAGTAAAAAGTTCTGCAAAGGCTTGCGATGCCTCTTCAAATACTGTTCGCTTGTTTTCCGTAATCAAGTGCTGTGGGAGATAGGCAATTACTGCATCTTTTGGGGCAGTAACCTTGCCATTTGATGGTTTGCGTTCTCCTGCAATTATTTTTAGGAGGGTCGATTTTCCCGCTCCATTCTTTCCCATTAATGCAATTCTGTCCTTTTCGTTTATTGCGAAGGAGATGTCCTTAAAAAGTGTTGTTCCTCCAAACTCAACTGTTAGCCCGTCAACTGAAATCATATCGTTTTTTAGATAAGGCGCAAAGATAATTTGTTTCTTTAGATTGAGAAACACGGATGGAACTGTACAGAAGAATACTTTTGATAATGCTATGCTTGTTTTTCGATTACAGGAAGTTTGATTGGAGGTTTTTTTATATTTTCTGATAGGGATATCCTGATGTAAGGCACAAAAAAAGGAAATGGCTTTTGCCAGTTCCCTTCTGTACTTGAAAATAAAGATGGTATACTATTTTTTATTTGCCTCGTTATACTTTTCCTCCACCACTTTCCAGTCTACCACTTTCCAAAAATTACCTACATAATCGGCTCGTTTATTCTGATAGTGTAAATAGTAGGCATGCTCCCATACATCGAGGGCGAGAATTGGTGTTCCGCGTTTTTCTACCACATCCATTATCGGATTATCTTGGTTTGGGGTGTTCGATACAAACAGGTTCCCTTGTTCATCAACTGAAAGCCAAGCCCAGCCGCTACCGAATTGTCCTTTGGCCGCTGCTTCAAACTCATTCTTAAATGCATCCAATGAGCCAAAATCTTTCTCAATGGCTTTAGTCATTTTTTTGCTGGGATTACCACCGCCGGCGGGCGACATCACCTCCCAGAATAGTTTATGATTAAAGTATCCACCCCCATTGTTACGAATGGTTGCGGGGTATTGGCTAACCTGATTAAAAATTGTCTCAATGGCCATTCCGTTTAGTTTAAGCTCATCGGTAGCCTTAATAAAATTATTAAAGTAGGCCTTGTGGTGGCGTGTGTAGTGGATTTCCATTGTGGTTTTATCAACAAAAACTTCCAAGGCATCGTAGCTATAGCCAAGTTCGGGAAATGTGAATTGACTCTGAGCGTTAATGGCAATGCCCCCAATTAGTAATGTGATGATTGCTAGTGTTTTCATGTGCCTATTTATTAATTTTTAAAGGAACACCTGTCTGACGACAGGCAGGCATGGAACATCCATGGAGTAGTCATTCTCCTGTGTGTTAACGTCGTTAACATGAATGTTTCATATCCCTAATTATGATTTTGTAAAACTATTTAACTGAGTAACAAAAAAGTTGTGGGTTTTGTTTTATTTTTCAGTGGATAAGAAAATATAGCGATGTTAATTTAGGTCTAATATCTTATCAACCTGTGGAAAATACCAGCATTAATCAATCTTCATACAAATTAACAGTTGTCTTAAGTTTCTGATATACAGAGCGTAAAAGATGAAATTAGATGTTGTTCAATTTGCTTCTTCTCTTAAAATGAGTACTTTGCAATCCAAAATTTGATACTGCTTATGTCTTTACCAAAAAATCTGCTTAATAAGCTTATTGATTTCCGTCGTCAACTACATCAATTTCCGGAGTTATCGGGTAACGAAAATATAACAAGTAAAGCCATTGCTGATTTTATTGCTCCAACAAAGCCAACAGAGGTAATTGATGGTTTAGGCGGAAATGGCATTGCTTTTTTATACAATACTAATAGTCCGGGGCCAACGGTTTTGCTAAGAGCCGATATGGATGCACTTCCAATTCAGGAGTTAAACAGTTTTAACCATAAATCTACTGTTCTGGGTGTAGCTCATTTATGTGGACACGATGGGCACTCAGCCATTTTGGCTGGTGTTGCCCATTCGCTAAATCAGATTTCTTTATCTAAAGGAAAAGTAGTACTTCTCTTTCAACCAGCGGAGGAAACAGGTCAGGGTGCTGCTGCCGTTATTGCCGACCCGAAATTTGGTAACATTAAACCCGACTATGCTTTTGCGTTGCATAATTTGCCAGGATACAAAAAAGGCGACATATTCCTAAGAAACAGTACATTCGCTTCAGCCTCAACCGGATTAATTGCCAATATCAAAGGACTTTCATCTCACGCAGCTCATCCTGAGGATGGGAACAACCCCGATAGGGCATTGGCACAAATGATATTGGGTTTAAATTATATTGCCAATGAAAAGGGAGCATTTAACGATTTTGCGTTGTTAACCGTTATTCATGCTAAACTCGGGGAGGTTGCCTTTGGAACCACCCCTGGCAATGCCACCCTTATGGCAACATTAAGAACTTATTTAGACTCCGATATGGGCAAGCTTAAAAAAATGGTTGAGAACCATATTTCGGCCGTTTGTAAAGAACATAAGCTTACGCATAGCGTTACTTACGTTGAGGAGTTTCTGGCAACCATAAACAACGAGGATTGTGTTAATCTTATTAAAACCGCAGCAATCGAGTTAGGGCTTAATTATCAGTCACTAGAAAGACCATTTAGGTGGAGCGAAGATTTTGGTCACTTTACCCAGATAAGCAAAGCGGCCCTTTTTGGTGTTGGTTCTGGCGTGAATCATCCAAATCTGCATAATGAAGACTACGATTTTCCCGACGATATTATTGAGCCTTCAATAGCCACTTTTATGCGTATTATTGAAAAGTTGCTAAGCTAACTATCTTCAAAAATATCCTTTTTATGGGATTAAAAATATTGACTAAATGATGAATCAAACTTCGTATATCGAGATAAATAAATTGGCCTACAGTCATAATATTAAGTACTTACGAAGGATATTAGGAAAGGACGTTCGCATTTCGTCTGTTGTTAAGGGTAATGTATATGGGCATGGGGTAGATACAATTATTCCGTTGGCCGAAAAGGCCAAGATTAATCATTTCTCGGTATTCTCGGCTAACGAAGCGTTGGATGTTTTTAAGGTGGCTAGCCCAAAATCGGATATTATGATTATGGGATACCTTAGCGACGAGCAGCTTGAGTGGGCTATAGAGAATGAGATTGAGTTTTATGTATTTGATTTATTGCGATTGCAAAGTGCAATTGACTATGCTAAAAAAACAGGGAAACCCGCTCGTATTCATATCGAGACTGAAACGGGATTTCGGCGTACCGGTTTCGAGTATCCAATGCTGCCAGAAGTTGTTAAACTTCTAAAGGATAATCCCGACCATATAATTTTCGAGGGACTGTGTACCCATTATGCTGGGGCAGAAAGCATTGAGAATCATTATAGGGTTGTAAACCAGATTGTTGAGTACAAAAGATTTTTAAGGTATTTTACGCGTAACGGATTAGTCCCCAATTACAGACATACTGCTGGTTCGGCAGCATCACTTACATATCCACAAACAACAATGGATATGGTTCGTATGGGAATTGCGCAGTACGGATTTTGGCCCAGCCAGGAAACCTATATTCATCAATTTAAGAAAAATCAGGCCAAGGATTCAGACTTGAGAAGGGTTATCTCCTGGAAATCTTGCGTGATGACTGTTAAGGAGGTGGGACCAGGCGATTTTGTTGGATACGGTACATCATACATGGCCAACAAGAAACTTAAGGTTGCCATAATTCCGGTTGGCTATACCAATGGTTTTAGCCGTTCGTTGAGCAATAGCGGACGAGTTCTTATACACGGAAAACGGGTGCCCGTTATTGGAACTGTTACCATGAACACCATGAGCGTTAACGTTACCGATATTCCCAATGTGCAACCCGGTGATGAGGTTGTGCTTGTTGGCAAGCAAAAAAGGTTAAGTATAAGCATTGCCTCGTTTAGCGAGATGAGCAATCAGCTCAATTACCAAACCCTAGCGCGCCTTCCCAATAATATACCCCGATATTTAGTGTAATAAATTTTGGTACGCTTTTAGATGTTACCTAAGAGCGTTTTTAAAATATTTATTAAATTTGTGATTGTCTTAAAAACATAATATTCATGAGAAAATATCTGCTTTATACTTTACTATTGGCCAGTACTTCTTTACTATTTGCTCAGCAACCATCCGATGAGGAGTTAAAGGAAAAGGGTCCCTTCATTAGGTTCGAGCCCTCGGAGATTAACATAGGAAGCATTCCCACAAGTGATGTGACTGAAGATATTGGTAATGTGGAAATCGAATTCTACAATGATGGAACCCAGCCCCTTATCCTAAATCAGGTTACGGGATGTTGCGGAACAAGGATTAATGATTGGACACGCGAACCAGTTGCCCCAGGACAAAAGGGGACAATAAAAATTTGGTTTAGGGTAAGTCCGCATCCACATCGTATAAGCCGTACTATCACTGTGCAATCAAATGCTATTAACGGGAACAATAAAAGACTTGCAATTCTTGGAGAGATAATAATTCCAAGCAGTACAAACGAGATTCAACTACCATAATTTTAAGTGGGTTACAGCGGAGCGGGTTTTGCATATTAACCTGCAATGGGGGACTTGAAAAGTTAACCCTAACATAAGTCACTCGGAAATATTAATGCAATGTCGTTCAGTTAAGACTGTCGGCCTCGACTCTTAACTGAACGACATTTATATTTGATATAATAGTTTCTTAAAAAGCCCCTGAAACAGTTTGCATTTGAAGTTGTTGAGTTGTTATTAAGGGGTTTGTTTTTTTATTATAATTACCCTAATACTTGCCTTTCAAAAAGTTCTGCCTTACCTCTTCGGGAAATCGCTCTATGGCGTAGCGTAGCATGGTGCGGGGCATATTGTTGTAGTGCTTTATAAGGAAGGTATATTCTACCTCATAATTCTTTTTTCCAACCTCACGCAGCATCCACCCAACTGCCTTGTGGATAAGGTCATGATTATGGTTTAGCAGGATTTTCGCAATGCTAAGCGTATCATCAAACTGCCCATTCCTTATAAAATGCAGGGTTGCAATTATGGCAATGCGCTGTATCCAAAGGCTATTATCCTTGGCCAATTCGTATAGCAACTGCCTGTTTCCGTTCATTAAATGCGGTCCAAGTATGAGGTGTGCCGAGGAGTCAACAAGATCCCAGTTATTAACCCGTTCTATATTTTTTAGGTATAGTTCGACAAGTTCCTTTTGTAAACTCTCATCTTTGCTCTTTTGATACTTAAGCACAAACATAAAAAGGGCGGTTAAACGGTACTCGTGGATAGGTTCCCAGAGCAATTGCTCTAGCTCACTAAGACTTATGTTTTTATAGTGTTTTTTTGAAACTGCCCGCTGGTTGGGAACCGTAACTCCAATAAACTTGTCGCCTTCACCATAGCCGCCAGGATAGGCTTGAAAGTATCGGGGCAGTGTTTCGCCTCTCTTTTTGTCATTAAAGTGGTTAAGTTCTTCCTTTATCGTATTGATAATATTCATCGACACCTATGCCTTGGTTTAAACTGCTGATTAATCTTATGATGGGGTAAAGTTAGGTAAATCGATAAATGAATCATATAAATAAGAAGTATTTACTCAACATTCAAAGGTCTTATCTGTTAGTTTATGGATTATTGAAGTATTAATCCTGTTACTATTTTTCTGCTATCTTTGTTATAGGTAGCCATAAAACATTTAGTAGAATGGAGTCGGAATCATTTTTAGGAAATATCGATCCACAGGCGGTCGATAAGTTGTACAAGGAGTATTTGTCCAATTCTAATTCGGTTGAAGAGGGTTGGCGAAACTTTTTTAAGGGATTTGATTTTGCGCTCGCTGGTTATTCAACCAATGGGGGTCAGCAGTTTGATGCTGAAGTAAAGGTGATAAACCTTATTGATGCATACCGCAAGCGAGGGCATTTGTTTACCAAAACTAACCCGGTTCGTACGTCTCGTATGTTTTCGCCAACGCTCGATATTGAGAATTTTGAGCTATCGAAGTCTGATTTAGATACTGTTTTTCAGGCAGGTAAGCAGTTGGGGATTGGGCCTGCAAAACTGTCTGATATACTTGAATTTCTACAATCAACCTATACAGCTACAATAGGATGTGAGTATATGTATATTCGCAATAATGAGGTTGTAAACTGGTTGCAGCATAGGATTGAGGATAATAGGAATAGCACAGTTTTTACGCACGAACAAAAAAAACATATACTTAGTCATCTAAAACAGGCAGTTGGTTTTGAGCAGTTTATCCACAAAAAATTCATTGGTCAAAAGCGTTTCTCTCTTGAAGGTGTAGAAACGCTAATCCCTGCAATGGATGCGGTGATTGAGCGTGGTGCAGAGTTGGGTATTCAGGAGTTTGTTATAGGTATGCCCCACAGGGGCAGGCTAAATGTGCTCGCTAACATTATGCAGAAACCCTTTGATAATATATTTAGCGAGTTTTTTGGCGAAGAGTACGATGAGAACGTTGCGCTAGGCGACGTAAAGTACCATATGGGCTATAGCACATCCGTTAAAACCGACAATGGCAGTGAGGTTAAACTCAATTTAGTGCCCAACCCTTCGCATTTAGAAGCGGTAACGCCCGTGGCAGTTGGCCTTGCTCGTTCTCGGATAGATCATCTTTATCAAAAAGATTTTACTAAACTTGCACCAATCATAATTCATGGCGACGCCGCTATTGCATCGCAGGGGGTAGTTTACGAAACCTTACAGATGTCGCAGCTTAAAGGCTATAGGGTTGGTGGAGCCATTCACCTAATTGTAAACAATCAGGTTGGGTTTACTACAAACTATGTCGATGCACGTAGCAGTACATACTCCACTGATATTGCCAAGGTCATTCAATCGCCAATATTTCATGTAAATGGCGACGATCCTGAGGCATTGGCTCATACCATTCGCTTGGCCATGGACTTTAGGCAACGCTTCCAAAGAGATGTTTTTATTGATATTTTAGGGTATAGGCGATATGGGCACAACGAGGGCGATGAACCCCGATTTACCCAGCCAATACTGTACAAGGCTATTGCCAAACATCCTAATCCAAGAGATATTTATGCAAAGAAGTTAGTTGAACAGGGCGTAATTGATAGTGAATTTCTGAAAAAAAAGGTTGATAGCTTTGATAGCTTTCTTGACGAAAAGTTAGAGTTGGCCCAAAAGGCAAAGAAGGTAACAATACAGCCCTTCCTTGAATCTGATTGGAAGCAAATACGCCATTCTGTAAAAGACGATTTCTGTACATCACCACAAACAGGTGTTGCAATGGATGATTTGGAGCGGGTTGCTAAAAGTATAAACAGTCTGCCGCCTGACATGCAGTTTTTCAAAAAGCTCGAAAAACTTATTGCCGATCGCCAATTACATGTTGAAAGTGGTAGGGTTGATTGGGCCATTGCTGAGTTATTGGCATATGGCACACTGGTTGATCAGGGTCATCCGGTGAGGCTTAGCGGACAGGATAGTGAGCGAGGTACATTCTCACATCGACATGCTGTTTATGCAGTTGAGGATTCAGAGGAGAAATATTTCCCACTTAAGAATATCTCTTCAAATCAGGCGAGTTTTCATGTTTACAATAGTCCCCTTTCTGAGTATGGTGTTTTAGGATTCGACTATGGTTATTCGCTTGGAGTTCCCAATGGGCTTACGATTTGGGAAGCTCAATTTGGTGACTTTTTTAACGTTGCTCAGGTAATCATCGATCAGTATGTTAGCTCTGCCGAGGACAAATGGGGGTTAAAGTCAGGGCTAACGCTCCTTCTCCCTCACGGGTTTGAGGGGCAAGGTCCTGAGCACTCAAGTGCTCGTATAGAGAGGTTTTTAACCCTTGCTGCAAGACAAAATATGCAGATTACCAACATTACCACACCTGCAAACTTTTTTCATGCACTTCGCAAACAGGTTAAGCGAGAGTTTAGAACACCGCTAATTGTGTTTACACCCAAAAGTTTACTCCGTCACCCCAGATGCATATCGAAGCTCGATGAATTGAGTAAAGGTGCATTTCAGGAGGTTATTGATGATGATAATGTTGAAAGCGAGAAAGTGCTTCGCGTTGTTTTTTGTTCAGGTAAAGTTTACTACGATTTGCTTGAACGCAAGGAACATTTTGAGGCGAACGATATTGCCCTTGTTCGCATTGAGCAGCTGTACCCATTCCCTAAAAAGCAAGTTGAGAGCGTTATTGCCCGTTACCCAAATACAATTCAATGGTTATGGGTTCAGGAGGAGCCTCAGAACATGGGGGCATGGAACTTTATCCGCGATAACATTACCCAAGTTCCCATTGAAGTGGTTTCGCGGTTGGCAAGCGGAAGCCCGGCAGTTGGCCTAAGTAAACTTCATAATCAGGAGCAGCAAGAGATTATTGGGAAGGTTTTTCGCCGATGCGATTGCGAGCTAAATAACAAGTATTGCGGTTTACAGTGTAAGGTTGGCAGCCAGCGCAGTGAAAGAAAAGCCGAGTATGTAGAGGTTGTTAGGAGCAAATAGAAGTATGGATTTAAGCATATCGGATATTATAAGTTATAGGGGATGTTAGATTTGTACTGTCTTTGAATAAACCTAAAGTGTCAAAAAATATATAAGAAATGAAAGTAGACATTATTATCCCAAGCCCGGGGGAGTCAATAACCGAGGTTGAATTAGCAAATTGGTTAGCTGCCGATGGTTCATGGGTTGAGAAGGACCAGGAGATTGCCGAAATTGAGTCGGAAAAAGCAACCCTACCACTGATGGCTAGCCATAGCGGTATATTAAGCATTAAAGTGCAAGGCGGTACCGTTAGGATAGGCGAAGTGGCTTGCACAATTGATACCGATGCTAAAATGCCCAAGGAGCTTGATAAGGTAAAGGAGATTGCCAATGCTGAAGAAGAATCAATAGAAAAGCCAAAGGAGAAAATAGTTGTTGAGGAGAAAAAAGAATCATCAAAAACATTCCCTACAGAGAAATCAAGGGTAAAAGTTACCCCATTAGCTCAAAAAATAATGGACGATAAGGGTTTTGATGTTGATGATATTATTAACGGGTTGCGGAAAATAACATCCGATGATGTTAACAGATTTGTAGAGACTAATGCAAGCAGTACAAAGAATAGAGTAGGAGAACGCAGCGAGGAACGTTTGCCCATGAGTCAATTGCGTAAAAAGCTTAGCCAACGTCTTGTGGCGGTTAAAAACCAAACGGCTATGCTCACTACCTTTAATGAGGTGGATATGAGTAGAATAATTACCATACGCAAGGAATACCAAAAGTTTTTTCAAGAAAAGCATGGGGTTAAGTTGGGATTTATGTCGTTTTTTACCAGAGCGGTTGTTGAGGCTCTAAAGCAGTATCCCATGGTTAACTCATTTATAGATGGCGACGAGATTGTGACCCCAAACTACTACGATATTGGTATTGCAGTTCAAACCCCCAAAGGGCTTATGGTTCCTGTTATTCGAAATGTAGAAGACCAATCAATGGCGCAAACAGAATCCAGCATACTTGAACTTGCCCAAAAGGGTGAGGTTGGACGTATTGGGCTCAACGACTTAACGGGGGGAACTTTTACCATTACAAACGGAGGGGTTTTTGGGTCGATGCTATCCACTCCAATACTTAACCCTCCTCAATCGGCAATATTAGGGATGCACAACATCATTGAGCGACCAATTGCCGTAAATGGCAAGGTTGAAGTTAGGCCCATGATGTACATTGCACTAAGCTATGACCATAGAGTAATTGATGGAAAAGATTCCGTTGGGTTCCTAGTTAAGGTGAAGCAGATGCTTGAAAATCCTGAACTTATAGTACTCAATGGGAATAGGGCCGAAGACTTGCTTCTGGGATTATAATGATAAGGGCTATTAAAAAAAGTGTTTCCGTAAATGTGGTCTGCTAGATGCTGAAAAATCAACGTTAAAGTTCATTGTTTAAATAGGTTTCCTAATGGTGAACCCGTCAATACACTGTTCTAATCGATGAAACTTAGCGTATTGACGGGTTGGTTTTTTATATTATGCGCCTTAGAGACTCTCCTTTAGTTATTTTTTCTTTTTGCTGGTAAGCTCAGTAATATCAAAAGCAATTTCAACAACCTTTATTGGTCTTCCATCGTCATCAAATATAGGGCGACAATGACCTTTAACAGTAAAAACCTCTCTTGTCTTAGTAGTCCTATTCAGGATTGATTCATAGGGTATTCCGTTATGCATGCTGTCCCAAAACATTTGATAATCATCGGTTTTTGTGTCATCTCTGTCCTCAAACAGAAAACTATGATGCTGCCCCACAAGTTCTTCTTTTGAGTATCCCGATTTTTCGCAAAGTAAGGTGTTTACGTAGGTTATTATACCCTTAAAATCGTACTCCATAAGCAGACCCAATCCCCCAACGGCATCCATTGTCCAGGCTACCTCCTTCTCTTTTCTGGCCATTTCTTCTTGAGTAGCCATGAGTTCTTCCATGTTTTGGCGCATCTCTTCTTCTTGTGCTTGCATCTCCTCGGCTTGTTGCTGCGATTGTTCAAGTAATATGCGGGTTTTAGCATTTATCTGGACGGTTGCAATGGTTGAGGCTATGCTCTCCGAAACTTTTTCTAGAAATTCAACCTCATGCTCTTCGAAAATCTTGAACGAGGCAATTTCAAGTACACCAAGTATGTTTTCATCCTGCTTAAGAGGTACAATTATTATACAGTTTGGATTAGCTTCACCCAGTCCTGATGTTATTGATACAAAGTTCTCAGGGATTTCAGTAAGAAATATGGTTTCGCGTTCAAGTGCACAGGCACCCACAAGTCCTTCGCCCAGCATTACCTTCATATTTAGGAATTTCTTCCTATCCCAAGCATAAACAGATGTTGCTTCGAGGTACGTTTCTCTCTTATCATCATCATTTAAAAGGAAAAGTGCACCTTGATTGCCGCCAGTGTATTTTACTATTCGTTTAAGAACCTCGTCGGCTAAGTTCTCTAAATTGTCGTTATTTTGTCTTAGGATATCGGCAAAAAGTGCAAATCCTTCATTTGCCCATGTGCGCTTTTTATCCCCAATAATGCGAATCTTTTCTTCGTTTTGAGCCTTTACAAGGCTATTGCGCATATCCAATAGTGATTTCCCAAGAATATCATCTTCTCCCAGAAGAGCGAGTTCGCTTTCCAATTTGCCTTCGCCTATACTGTTGGCAAAGCTGCTTTTTTTATTTAGTCCTTCAATTGAGATATTAAGAGATTTTGCCATAGTCTCAATTTCATCGCCTGTGTTTAACTTGAGGATTAAATCATCGGAGATTTCACCTTTGCTTAAGCGATTAAGTGAGTGAGTTATTCGCCTTATTGGGCGTGTTAGATTATTTGCAACAAAGAAAAGTACCAGCATTAGTATCAGTAATCCAATAATTCCTACCAAAAGAGATACATATAGATTTTTGTCAGCTTTTTCGGTTATTACCTTTAACGGAATGCTAAGGGCTAGCGACCATGATGAGTAGGAGTTTCCTGCTTTTATTGGTGCGAATGAAATGTAGTGCTCGTTTCCCATGGAGTCAATACGGAAAAAACTATGCTCTTGCCCTTCGGATACTACTTGAGAAAGACTTTCCGTTTCATAGTAAATGGGAAGTATGCTGTCCAATGGTGTGTTTATGAGCTTTGGATCGTGGTGAGCAGCTATAAGAGAGTTTGCAGAGACCAGAAATGCATAACTTCCTTCAACTGGTTCTATTTCCGAAACTGTTTTTTGCAAACTTTCAAGGCTTATATCGAGTCCCACTAACCCCATATATTCTCCATCTATTTGGATTGGCGAAACAACTGTTGTCATTAGTAAAGCTTCACCCTTATCCTCAAGGTTTCCCTCGTCAAGATATGGATCCCATAATCCTTCTTGATTGCCTTTTTTGAATTCCCCGTATATCTCTCCATCACCATCGAGACTTCTGTAGTCAATAATTTCCTTAATTTCCCCATTTTCACGCCATAGTGTTAAGCATATCCGGCCATAATCCTTATCGTAATTTGGAACAAAACCATACAGTTCCCAACTATCCCAAATGGAGTAGATATGCTTATTGCTTTCAAGTACAGGTTTATACATGCGTATAAACAAATCTTGCCATAAATCGGTAGGTAGTTCTTGGTATATCGAGAACGCTTGCGCTAGTGTACGGGCAAGCGCCAAATCTCGTTCAAACTCTTTCTCAACTCTATCGGCTGATATCCGAGTTGTAAGTCTTGCATTTTCAAGGGCATCGTTGAGCATTGCCTCCCTCGAGGTTGTAACTATATAACCAATGGCCGTTACATAAAGTATCATTGACGTGGTTAGCACAAAAAGGAAAATCTTTTGTCTAATTTTTAGTTTTATCTTCATGGCTGTGTAGATATAGGATTATAAAATGCAGCTAAACTTACTCTGTTTTACCGAAAAACAAAAAGGAAAAATCAAGTTTTGGGACATATTACAATAAAAAATTAAATTTAGGAAGAATAATCCAACTAAAGTCAAGGCCAACTCCCTTTGCTATTTAATAGTGAGAAAGTTTAACGACCCCTAATTTTACTAGATGAAAAAAATTTTGAAATTTCCGTTTAGGGGTAACTCGCTTGTTACAACAGTGCTTTTTGAATGAGAGAAAGTAATTTGTCCTGTTCAGTTTCCCAGCATAGCTCATCAGCGGCACGTTCGGTATTTTGGTGCCATGCATGCATTGCATCAGTATCGGTTAGCATACTCTCAATTGCAGCAGCTAGTTGGTGGCTATTGCAATCAGGGTCAATGGTAGTGCCAATCTCATAGGTATTAACAATCTTGGCCATTTCAGGCAGATTGCTTGCCAATACAGGTATGCCAGCTTGTATATAATCAAAAATTTTATTGGGTAATGCGTAACGATAGTTCAAACCCATATCTTCTTCAATGGATACGCCTAGCTGGGCAATGCAGGTTATTCTATGTAAATGTTCATGCTCTACTTTACCGTACAGTATTACTCTTTCGGTAATTTTCAGGGTTTCTGTTTTTTGCTTTAGCTCTTTATGAATGGGGCCAGAACCAACAATTATCAGCTTGTAGTTTGGAAGTAGAACCATGGCATCTATCAGTTTTTTCAGTCCTCTACCAATATTTAGCGCTCCTTGATAGATTATTGTTTTTTCATCTTGTCTTGGCTTTTTCTCTGGGTAGGGCTTGCGGAATGGTAAGTTTCTGATTATTGTACAATTCATGCCATATCTTTCCTTAAGTTCCTGTGATACACCATTCGATACAGTTGAGCAGTGCTGCAACCCTTTGGTTAACCTCTTTTCAAGGCGATACCAAAAGTTTCTTGTCCTTGGTCTGTCAACAAGTTCTGGTACTTCGGTAAAAAGCTCATGACTATCGTAAACAATAGATTTATTAAGTAACCTGCTGGTTATACGAGCTGCTAGAAGGGTATCAAGGTCATTTGCGTGTATTAAATTGTACCTGTGGAATAGCAGATAAATAAAGACCCAGAGATTGTAGCAAGCATAAAACGCAGGGCCTTTGTTAAAAGGTAATCTAAAAAGTACGGTGTTGTACTCTTTCTCAACTATTTTGGGTGTAGTTTTAAGTCTTCGGCCAACAACGGTTACACTAAAACCTTGTTTGATAAGTGTAGAGGCTGTTCTATGAATTCGCTGATCGGCAATTATATCGGAGGTAACCAGTATTACAATTTTAGTCAAGGCTTTTTTTGCTAAATTAACGAAAAACTCTTTACCCCACCACATTTTTTTATCTTTGCATAAAATTACGGGTATGTACAGTATTTTTCACAATTATAGTTTAAAGTCATTGAATACCTTTGGTATAGATGCTAAAGCAGACCATTTTATTGAGGCTAAGAGTGTTGATGACTTAAAAAAAGCCATTAAGTGGATTAAGGACAATCATTTTCAGTGGTTTGTGCTGGGGGGAGGTTCGAATGTGCTTTTCAAGGATGACTACAAGGGAGTTGTAGTAAAACCAGCAGTACTAGGCATTGGTGATATTGCTGAGAATGAACAGTATGTAAGCTTAAAAGTTGGTGCAGGAGTTGATTGGGATGGCCTAGTTGATTATGCTGTTAATAGGGGGCTAGGTGGAATTGAAAATTTATCGTTGATACCTGGAAGTGTTGGTGCATCGCCTATTCAGAATATAGGTGCGTATGGTGTTGAGGCAAAAGATACTATTGAGCGGGTTGAGGGTATTTATATCGACACGCTTAAGCCCTTTGTGCTAACCAATGATGAATGCCAATTTGGTTACAGGGATAGTATCTTTAAGAATGAACTTAAAGGAAAAGTTGTTGTAACCCACGTTATTTTTCGTTTAAGTAAAGCACCAAAGTATGCTATACACTACGGAAATCTTGAGGAAGAACTTAAACAATATGGCCAAATAAATATAGCTAATATTCGTAAGGCCGTTATAGCTATTCGTAACTCAAAATTGCCCGATCCAAAAGAACTTGGCAATGCCGGGAGTTTCTTTAAGAACCCTGTAGTAGATATCACACTAGTGGAAGACCTTCAGGGGAAATTTGACAGGGTACCCTATTATCCTGTTAGTAATGAGTCAGTTAAATTGCCGGCAGGTTGGCTAATTGAGCAATGTGGATGGAAAGGCAAACAGATTGGCAAGGTTGGGGTACATAAAATGCAGGCTTTGGTTCTTGTTAATCATGGAGGTTGTAGTGGTCATGATGTTATTTATTTGGCTCACAGCATTCGCGAATCGGTAATGGAGAAGTTTAACGTAACCCTCGAGATGGAGGTAAATATTATTTAGAGCCTTATCGACTTACCATTATTTTATTCTTCCTGTTTTTAAAATACTAGCAAAGTTCTACGCATAAAGTGACTAAAGTCTAATTTCTGTTGGATTAACCCTGTAATTACGGCAAAATTAAATAATGTGTGAATATATGCCATTGACATACATAAATGTATGGTTTATCAAAATTATGGCATAATACATACGTATTACGTATCTTAGTATGATGATTAATGTAAAACAACTTAAGCATGGCAAAGTTATTAATTATGGCAACGGATGAGTCACCTCAAATAATGTTTGATCCAAGTAGAGGCATTCTCGATGTTTTTGGGAAAAGTTTACCTGAGAATATTAACGATTTCTATAGCCCCCTTGATCAAGCTGTAGCTAAATATGTTGAAAATCCGCAGCCTGAAACCACAATTAGTTTTGACTTGGTTTACCTTAATTCAGCTTCAACAAAACGAATTTTGGAAATAATCTACCATTTCGAGAAACTTTATAAGTCGGGAGCCAAGGTTATCTTAAATTGGTATTACGATCAGTTTGATGAAGATATGCGCGACGAAGGTGAAGACTTTGCAAGGTTAACTGATTTACCAGTAAAAATGATTGAAAAATTAGAAAGACTCTAAAATTCCAATGCGCAACATTAATTTAAGCATATTTCCTCTTGCAATCATCTTGTTAACAGGTGTTATGGTTTCATATGGGCAAAATCATGACATTTCTCAGGATATTATTTCAGGTATAGAGCAAGAAGTTAATCAGGCTAAAAAATATAGCGCAGAATCTAATTTGAATCAAGCTGCCTACTACTTTTCTAAGGCAGCAAATGGGTATTGGGAACTTGGCGAGTATAAGAAAGCGGCAGAGCAATTTGAAAATGCCCTTGAAATGTCCAGTAGTCTCGGCAACAATAATGCTATCTATATTCTGAACACAAACCTAGGCTTAATTTACACAGAAATAGAGCAGTACGATAATGCTCTTACTGCATTTAGCCAAGGCGCAATTGTTGCTAACGCCCTAGGCCGAAAGGCTGATGTTGCATCATCGTACCTAAACCAGGCAAATATTTACTATGAAAAACAAATCTATACGGAAGCCCTCAAGTTGCTACAAGATGCTAATAGCATAGCACTGGAGATTAATGATCAGCGACTTTTGCGCAATACATATTCTGTTTACGCTAAAGTTTATGATAAACTTGGAAATAGGGAAGAGTCGACAAAATATTTTAATCTTTTTGCTGCAATAACTCGAAAAATTCAGCAAGAGGAAGTAAAGGTTAAAGAAGAAGCAGCAAGGCAGTTCGTTGATGATGCTGCCTCTAGGGTACGCACAGTTGAAACACAGAAGCAGGCTACGGAGAAAGAACTACAGCAAAAAAGCGTAGAACTTACTAATAAGCAGATAGTTCTCGAGGAAACTGAAAGGGAGTCACAAGAGCAATTAATGCAGATTGAATTGTTAAATAAAGAGCGGGAACTGCAGCAAATTATTATATCGAATCAAGAGCAAAGAAGAAAAATCTACATTTCTGCGATTGTTCTTATTTTGGTTTTTTTAGTTTATGTGCTATACAACTATTATCAGAAAAAAAAGGCAAATCAGTTACTTCACCAGAAAAACGAGGAGATTTTAAGTCAGAATCGTGAAATCCAGCTGCAATCACAGCAACTTCGTGAACTTAATCATTTAAAAGACAAACTATTTTCAATAATTTCTCACGATTTGCGTAGCCCGCTAGGTTCGCTTGTAACCCTACTTAATCTTACTCGAGAAGGGTTTTTTACCGAAGAGGGGTTTAGGGAAGTGGTAGATGAACTTTCTAAAAATGTTGGTTATACATCTGAACTACTTGAGAATTTGTTGAATTGGGCTCAAGCCCAAATGCAAGGACTAAAAGTTTTCCCAACTGTTTTTAGTATTTATGAGGTGGCAGAGACCAAGTTAGGGTTTTACTCGGAGCAGGCAGAAAATAAGGGAATAACTTTAAGAAACCTACTTGAAAACGATATTGAGGTTTATGCAGATAGTGCGATGATTGAGTTAGTTCTTAGGAATCTTATAGCAAATTCAATAAAATTTTGCGAAAAGGGAAGTACTGTTACCGTGTCGGCTTCGCAAATGGATAAAAATATTATGATTTCAGTAGCCGATACAGGTATTGGGATGAATGACGAACAGGTTGGGCGACTGTTTGGGCGAGAAATTTTTTCCACCAGAGGAACGGCAAATGAGAAGGGTACCGGTCTGGGTTTGGTGCTTTGTAAGGATTTTGTAAACCTTAATCATGGTGAAATTTGGGTGAAGAGTATTGAAGGGGTTGGGAGTGAGTTTTTCTTCACCATACCAATGGGTAGTAGTGCCAATAATTGAGTGTAGAAATTTTTGCGAGTAGTTAACGATGAGATATTTTATTAAGTATCATTCGTGTCCGGTAAAAAAACATTTTGGGATAAACAATTCGTGTTGCGATTGGCATCGGCCGGTGAACC